>JBPBQU010000505.1:0-2020 GCA_050955085.1 Janthinobacterium lividum
GGTCAGCAGACCTGGACCCTTACCTGCTCGGTGGAGGGCAGTCCAGGTGGGGACCACCCTGACGCGGTGAACGCCTGTGCGGCCCTGGACGTCGCGAGCGAGCCCTTCAGACCCGTCCGCAAGGACATGGCCTGCACGATGATCTACGGCGGGGCCCAGACCGCGACCGTGCAGGGGCGGTGGAACGGGCAGGACGTGCTCGCCACCTTCAAGCGCACGGACGGTTGCGAGATCGCGCGCTGGGACAGGGTGGCGCCGTTGGTGCAACCGGGGACGACGGGGCGCTCCTCCGGTTCCCTGTAATGGTTCGTCACTTTAGGTAGCGGGGCGAGTGCGTTTGGGGCAAGCTGGCACTGCTTGCACATCGCGGGTTCACGTCAGGTGGCGTCCAATCCGGGTGCCACCGGGCTACGAACCACAGATGTCCGATCACGAAGGCGTGCAGACACCAGACGTCGAGCGATGACAACGAGCCCGACCGCCCCCGGGCGGTACAGCCGCGGTGCCGAACCGGCACCCTGAACGACGAAGGCTGCCCATGTTCAAGAAGTCCCTGATCGTCGACATGATCAATCGCAGCTCGGAAACCCCGGCCGACCGCAGGAACTTCCTGCGCGGCATGGGCCTGCTGTCCGCAGGCGCCGTCGGCGCCGGTCTCGTCGGGGCCGCTGGCGCGGGCCCGGCCACCGCGGCCACCGCGGCCGACACCCCCAGCGAGGGGAGTGTCCTCAACTTCGCCTTGAACCTCGAATACCTCGAGGCGGAGTTCTACTGCTATGCCGCCTACGGCCACGGATTGAGTGAGGCCATGGCCACCGGAACCGGCACCATGGGCGGGGTGACCGGTGGCCACCGCGTACCGTTCAAGAGCAAGGCCATGCGGTACTACGCCGAAGAGATCGCCAACGACGAGATCGCGCACGTCAAGTTCCTGCGCGGTGCACTCGGTGCTGCCGCCGTCTCCCGTCCGGCCATCAACCTGCAGGACTCCTTCACGGCGGCAGCCCGCGCCGCCAAGGTGATCGGCCCGGCAGACTCCTTCGACCCGTTCTCGTCGGAGGCGTTCTTCCTGCTCGGCGCCTTCCTCTTCGAAGACGTCGGCGTCACCGCCTACAAGGGTGCTGCGCCTCTCCTCAAGACCCCGGCCTACCTCGACGCGGCCGCGGGCATCCTCGCCGTCGAGGCCTACCACGCGGGCATCGTCCGTACGCTGCTCTACCAGAACGGGCTCACCGAACCGACGAACCTCATCTCCGCGGCGCGTGACTCCCTCGACGGATCGGCCGCTACGGTGGACCAGGGAATCTCGACGGGTGTCGGGGATCGGGCGAACCTCGTTCCGACAGACGCCAACAGCATCGCCTTCAGCCGGACGCCGCAGCAGGTCCTGAACATCGTGTACCTGGCGCCGGGTACCGGCGTCGCCAAGGGTGGTTTCTACCCCGCGGGCTTGAACGGCGACGTCACCACGAGCTGAGCCCCATCCGGAAACCTTTCACCCCACCTTGGAGATCACCGTGATCAGTTCCACCTCCCGCCCGCGCCGCGCCGCCGGCCTCGCCGTTGCAGCGCTCGTCGGTCTCGGCACCGTCGCCGCGATCGGTGCACCCGCCCAGGCCGCGGCCGGTTTCGCGTTCAACCACCGCATCGCCGGGGCCGACCGCTTCGCCACTGCCGTTGCTTCCTCCAAACTGTTGGAACCCACCGACGGCGCGGCGACCGACGTGGTCATCGTCAACGGTTACGCAACCGTCGACGGTCTGACGGCCTCCTACCTCGCAGGCCTCCACAGCGCGCCGATCCTCTACACCAACACCGACTCCGTCCCCGCGGTGACGGCTGCCGAGATCGCCCGCCTCGGTGTGGACGACGTCTGGATCATCGGAGGGACCGACCGCGTCTCGGCCGGTCTGGAGGCTGCGTGGAAGGCGTCCGGTAAGGAGGTCACCCGCATCGCGGGCGCCGACCGTTACGAGACCGCGGCACTCGTCGCCGAGGCCGACGGGGACACCAAGCCCGA
>JBPBQU010000506.1:0-1953 GCA_050955085.1 Janthinobacterium lividum
GGGCCGGTGGTCCCGCCGGCGGCGCGGGTTTCGAGGACCTGCTCGGCGGATTGTTCGGCCAGGGTGGCGGCCCCCGATCGCCCGGTGGTTCGCGGTTCGGCACTCCCGGCGCCTCCGCCGGGGGCGCGGGTTTCGAGGACCTGCTCGGTGGGTTGTTCGGCCAGGCCGGTGGCGGGGGTTTCGGCGGCGGGGGCAGTGGATTCGGTAGCGGGGGGTTCGGTTCTCCCGGCGCCCCCACCCGGGGCCAGGATCTCGAGGCCTCGGCGCGGGTGTCGTTCCGCGACTCTCTCGACGGATCCACCGTCTCGTTGCGGGTGCCCGATCCTCGTGGTGGTCCGTCGCGGGCCATCAGTGCGCGGCTGCCGCAAGGCGTGCGGGACGGGCAGAAGGTCCGCCTGCGCGGCAAGGGAATGCCCGGGCCGGGCGGCGCGAACGGTGATCTCCTGGTGACCGTCCACGTCGAACCCCACCCGGTGTTCCGTCGCGACGGTGACGACCTGCGAATGGCGCTTCCGGTCTCTTTCGACGAGGCCGTCCTCGGAGCGACCGTCGACGTCCCCACGTTGGACGGGTCGAACGTGCGGATGAAAGTCCCGGCGGGAACCCCGTCGGGTCGATCGATGCGGTTGAAGGGGCGCGGGATCAAGAAGGCCCGCACCTCCGATGACCGCGGTGACCTGTTCGTCACCATCGAGGTGGTCGTCCCGCAGCGCGTCGACGGCGCGGTGCGCGAGGCTGTCGAGGCGTTCGCCGCGGCGACGGTCGACGAGGACCCCCGGGAGGGACTGACGGAGCGCGCCAAGCGCTGACGTCGCACCACCAGCACCGCGACGAGTACTCGATCACCGTGGCACCTCCCGCGGTGATCGAGTACTCCGGTGCTCCGCCACGAGCGAGGAAGGGAGAGGGAGTTGTACGACGACAACACCGCGGTGTTCGTGATCTCGGTCGCCGCAGAACTGGCCGGCATGCACCCGCAGACGTTGCGCCAGTACGACCGTCTCGGCCTCGTCTCGCCCAGCCGGGCCCGCGGCCGCGGCCGGCGCTATTCGGCGCGCGACGTCGCCCAGCTGCGTGAGGTGCAGCGTTTGTCGCAGGAGGACGGGGTCAACCTCGCGGGCATCAAACGCATCCTGGACCTGGAGAACCAGGTCCTGGCGCTGGGTCATCGGGTGAGCGAGCTGGAGGCCGAGGTCGACCTCGTCCGCCAACAGGCCCGCCGCATCTTCGCCGCGGGCATCGCCGGTGACATCGTGGCCACCCCCATGGGCCGCCGCCCCGAGGCGCAGCGCTCCACGGCTCTCGTCGTCTGGCGCCCCGACTCCCGCCGGTGAGGACGGGGCCGCGATCCTCGCGGTTTCCGCCGATCTCCCGCCCTGAGCCGGCACCCCTCCCACTCCCGCCGACCACGTCCCCCCGGCCTGTGGTCCCCACGGGGTCATGATCTTCTTGAATCGGAGGGACCAACCGCGAGTCAATCCCGCGTGCGGTCATCCCGTCCGCGCGGCCACCAGCACCACGTGGACTGCTCCACCGTCGACGGTGAGCCAGCGGTGCGGCAGGTCACCGGGCTGGTGCAGCAGGTCACCCGCCTCGAGTCGCCAGGTTCCCGTACCCGCCACCTCGACGTCGAGGGATCCGGACACGACGAGAACAGCCATCTCGCCGGGCGCTTCGAACCAGCCACCCAGGTGCTCACCCGCAGCCACGCGGTACTCCAGAACTTCCAGCCCCGCACCGGGGCGCATGAGCAGCGCTCGCCCGGCGGCGGCCCCCGGCGCGTCGGAGACCGGGATGAGGGCGGCGTCCGCCCCCCGGGTGACGCTGACGCGTTCCGCGGCGGGCCCGGGCAGCAGATCACCGGGTTGGACGCCGAGGGCGGCCGCGATCCGGTAGACGGTGAGCATCGACGGGGTCGACAACCCCCGTTCGATGGTGGAGAGGAACGGTTGG
>JBPBQU010000507.1:0-1938 GCA_050955085.1 Janthinobacterium lividum
CCTCCCGGGTGAGGAGGGGAAGGGCATAGCTGACGAGGTGTGACTCGTTCTCCTGCGCGGCCTCGCGCAACCCGTACGTGGCTTCGGCGTTCGCCCAGGTGTCGGCACTGTTCCACATGACCCGCACGTCCGCGCGACGCCCGCGCCACTGCTCGAAAGCGGCGATCCCCCTGTCGTCGGAACCTCCACTCGCCCAGGGCAACCCCGAATCCTGCGAGGAGGGCCGGACGGGAACCCCGTCCTCGGGCGGTCCGTCATGGCTCACGGTGACCACCGCGGCGGCGCTCAGCACGAGGACCCCTGCCATCGCCGTCAGCAGGGTCCTGCGGTGCAGGCTCAGCGTTCCCCCTTCGTCCGGGCCTGCGTGATCACACCTGCCGGGGACGGGACACGACCGCGCCGACGCGCGGCCGAACGCAGCATCGACACCGTCTCCTGCACGAAGCGACGGTCGACCAGCACCAGCACCAGCACGAACGCGATCCCCATCGCGATCCCGGCGAGGATGAGGCGCAGCAACGGGTCGACGCCGTCCAGCAACCCACGGAGCAGGAGACCCACGGCGGCCGCCGGCAGCGTGGCGAGGACCGGTCGTACCCACTGCAGCAGGTAGTGCGCCACCGACAAGCCTGTGACCTTGTGCAGGAACGTCAACCGCAACGGCCACAATCCGTAGGAGCGGACCGCGAGCAGGACGCACACGAGCATCAGGCTCTGCTGGGAACCGAGGAACGCGGCGAGTGCCGTCGCGGCCGCGGTGACTCCGGCCACGACGAGTTCCAACCCCGGGCGCCCGGCGGCGTACAGGACGCTGCGGTCGAAGAAGGTCACGGAGTAGACCAACCCGACGAGGCTCAGGACCTGGGCGAGCGGGACCGCGTCGCGCCATTGGGCACCGAACACCACCGGCACCAGGTCGGGGGCCAGGACGAGAACGGCGACGAAGATGGGTGCGGCGAGCGAGACCGAGAGCTTCGTCGCACGGAACAGCGCGCGCACGGTCAAGTCGCGGTCGTCGCGCATACGGGAGAACACCGGCAGCGCGACCGCGGTCAGCACTCCCGTCATCACCTCGGTGATCAGCATGAGGATGCGCCAGGCGACGTAGTAGTACCCCAGCGCCTTGGTGCCCAGCACGGCACCCACGATCAACTTGTCCACGTTGTTGACGGCCCAGGTCATGAGGTCGACCCCGAGAACCCCGCCGCTGAAGCGCACGAGCCGACGCCAGTGCGCCCGATCGAACGTCAAGCCGGGCCGGAAACGCGTTGCGGCGAAGAGAATGACGACGGCGCTCCCCGTCGTGACCAGGGTCTGGACGACCAGACTCCAGACGCCGGCTCCGGTGGCGGCGAGTACCACCCCCGCGACACCCCCGAGGAAGACGGACACCAACCGCCGCTGGGCCAGCTCACGGAAACGGAACTCCCGGGTGAGCAGGGCCTGCGGCACGCTGGACGCGGCCTGCAGCACGAAACCGAGGGATAGCCAGCGCAGGACGTCGGTCAGTTGGGGCTCGTCGTAGAAATGCGCCACCAGCGGTGCGGTGAGGAACATCGCCACCGTGAGGATCGCTGAGGTGGCGAGGCCCACCCAGAAGGCGGTGCTCACGAAGGAACGTCCGGGGTTGTCCTCCACGATGATCGCCTGGCTGAAACCCTGGTCGACGAGGATCCGCACGAGATCGAGCACGACGGACGCGATGGCGATCACGCCGAAGACCGTCGGGTCGAGCAGTCGACTCAGCAGGACGAAGACGATCAGCTGGGTGAAGCGGGAACCCCATTTCTCCAGCACCGACCAGAACGCCCCGCGTATCGCCCGCGCCCCGATGGCGTTGACCTTCTCGCGGTTCTCCGGTTCGCCCCCACCCGGTTCGTCACTGCCCCGTTCGTCACTGCCCCGTTCGTCACAGCCCCGTGCGTCACCACCCCGGTC
>JBPBQU010000508.1:0-1894 GCA_050955085.1 Janthinobacterium lividum
GGGGCGTCGGGAGCCGTGACGTCGAGGTGCAGTGTCGATCCGCGCACACCATTCGCCACCTTTGCCAACCGGTCTCCGGACGCGGTGACGTCGACGCAGACGACGTGGGTTCCCGAGCGGGCGAGGACCTCGGCGACCGCGGCCCCGATGCCTTGCGCCGCACCGGTGACGACCGCGACGCGAGCTTCCCGAGGTCGGGTCGGCTGCTGTTGGGGTGGGGCCGGGGTGATGGTCAGGGGTTGCCCGGACACGAACGCCGACCGGGCCGAGGAAAAGAACTCCACGGCTGAGCGCAGGGCGTCACCCGCTCCGTCCGCCACCCGCAGGAGATTGACGGTGGTACCGCCCCGGGCCTCCTTGCCCAGCGTCCTGACCAGGCCCTCGAGGCTGCGTTGAACGGCCCGCCCCTCCAGGTCCGCGACCTGCGCCGGGACGGCCCCCAGGACGAGGACCCGGCCACTGCCCGTCATCCGCTTGAACGCGGGCGCGACCCACTCCCGGAGCGCACCCAGCTCATCGACGGTACGCAGGGACGCAGCGTCCACGACGAGCGCACCGAGGCGCTCCTCGCCAACGGCCGCGAGATCACCGAGGACCCGCGCACCGGCACCGTGCAACCAGCTCGTGACCGGGCCGACGTGGGATGCGTCGGCGAACCCGAGCACGACTGCCGGTCCCGGCAGCAGGTCCTGGCCCGACACGAACCGACGCAGCCCCGAGGGTTTCGGCAACCCCAACGACCGGACGATCGCCGCCCCGGCACCCGTCCGCACGAACGCCCCGTAGGGGTCGGAACCGAGCAGTCTCGTGACCGGGTTTTCCCCACGTCCAACCACCCCGCGTCCGGCAACCCTGCGTTCGGGCATCACGCCTCCACCAGTGCGGCGATGCCTTGGCCACCGGCCGCGCAGATCGAGATGAGCGCCCGACCACCACCGCGTTCGGCGAGCAGCTTCGCCGTCGTGGCCAGGATGCGCGCGCCCGTCGCCGCGAACGGGTGACCGGTGGCGAGCGAGGAACCCGTGACGTTCAGCGTGGCGCGATCGATCACGCCCAGCGGTCCGTCCAGGCCGAGGTGCTCGCGACAGAAGTCGCCGTCCTCCCAGGCGGCCATCGTCGCGAGGACCGTGGAGGCGAACGCCTCGTGGATCTCCACGACGTCGAGGTCGGCGAGTGTCCACCCGTTGCGCGCCAGCAGTCTGGGCACGGCGTAGACGGGGGCGGTCAGCAACCCCTGCCCCGCGCGCACGTGGTCGACCGCACTGGTCTGCGCGTCCACGAGGTGGGCCAACACCGGGAGGCGGTGCTGCGCGGCCCACTCGTCGGAGGCGAGCAGCACGGCTGCGGCCCCGTCGGTGAGCGGGGTTGAGTTTCCCGCCGTCATGGTCGCCGGCGCGGTGAGGTCGCGCCCGAACACGGGTTCCAGCGCGGCGAGTTTCTCCAACGAGGTGTCGGGACGCAACAGATCGTCGCGGCGTAACCCCAGATAAGGCGTGAGCAGATCGTCGAAGAAACCCCGCTCGTAGGCCGCGGCGAGATTGCGGTGGCTGGCGAGCGCGAGCTCGTCCTGCTCCACACGACCGACGTCGAACTCCATGGCGGTCCGGGCTGCGTGCTCCCCCATCGACAACCCGGTGCGGGGTTCCGCGTTGCGTGGCGGGTCGGGCCGCAACTGCCCCGGACGCAATTTCGAGAGCGCGGCCAGCTTTGCACCGGGGGTGCGTGCGGTGGAGAACGCGAGGAGCACACGGCGCAGACCGTCGTCGAGTGCGATGGGGGCGTCGCTGGCACTGTCGGCTCCACCGGCGATGCCGACGTCGGCCTGTCCCAGCGCGATCTTGTTCGCGAGCAGGACCGCGGCTTCCAGGCCGGTGGCGCAGGCCTGGTGGACATC
>JBPBQU010000509.1:0-1861 GCA_050955085.1 Janthinobacterium lividum
CTGAACGGGATCAAGAACCGCAAGGTGGTCGCCGAGACGGTGGAGAAGTCACTGCGCGGCGCGAACCTCTGGAACGAGGTGAAGGATCGCCTCGACAAGCCCGGGATGGGCCTCTCCGGTGGCCAGCAACAGCGGCTGTGTATCGCCCGGGCGATCGCCGTTCAGCCGCAGGTGCTCCTCATGGACGAGCCCTGTTCGGCCCTGGACCCGATCTCCACGTTGGCGATCGAGGACCTCATCGGCGAGCTCAAGGACTCCTTCACCATCGTCATCGTGACCCACAACATGCAGCAGGCGGCCCGGGTCAGCGATCGCACCGCGTTCTTCAACCTCGCGGCGACCGGGAAGCCCGGTCGACTCATCGAGGTCGACGACACCGCGACGCTGTTCTCCAACCCCACCCAGAAGGCCACCGAGGACTACATCTCAGGTCGCTTCGGTTGAGGGCGCATCCAGGTCGAGCTCATGTAGGGCAAAAAGGCTCTTCACGATCGAGGGTGTAGTCGAGGTCTGAATCCGCCGGCCTCCAGCAGGCTGCGGGAGATGTAGTGGGTGAGGTTACGGCCCCGTCGAGGCGCCGGTGGTGTACTCCGGCCTGAGCGACCGGTAATTTGACCATTGGCCCGGCCGGCTCAGCTGGCGCACGTTAGATTTTCAGATCGAGCACCTCGCCGTCCCGAATTTCCGAGGCACCTCCATGGTGCACGAGGCTGACCGGGACGTGCCCTACACACCGACGATCGAGTTCCGGCACTTCCGTCCGGACGCATCGTTGCACCCGAACGGACGGTGATCGCGCGCGAGTTCCGGACCGCTGACGAGCCGCATCACCCCGTCAACGCGCACGTCGATCGGGAGCTCCTGCTCAGGTACCGTCAGCTGGCCGCCAGGAGCCGGGGGTCGTTTCGGAGAACGACTCGGTTCGTGCGAGTACCTCGAAATGCACATGATGATCGCGTCGGCACTCACACTGGTCGACCGCGTCGCGGGTGACCGGGACTGGACGCGGGTGTTAGCCGAGGCGGGGGCTCGCGTCAGGCGAGCGAGCCGGCGTCCGGCCCGACGCCGGAACGGAGTGCCGGGTACTCGCGATGGATCACTGTTCGTCGGTAGCACTCGGTGAGCATCGCGACCGGCTGTTCCTGCACCGAGAGCACCGACACCTGCTCCAGCGGGACGTCGGAGTCGACGGCGACGATCTCGGACCTCATGACGCGGTCGAACCCCAACGGCGAGAGCACGTCGCCAAGGGGTCGGCGACCCAGAAGGACGCGGATCGCCCGGATCATTGGTAACCGACGGAGTACGACGACCGCCCGGGCGGTCATGAACACTGTTCCGGCACGGTTACCGAACTCGATCTCACGCTCCTGCAACGTTCCGACCTCGCCGCCTAGGACCGCCTGCTCGTCCGGGGTGGCCTTCCGCAACGACCGCCGGACGATGCGGAAGGTCAATGTCCCGTTTGTCCACTGGCGCAACCCCGCGGTCACGGACGGCTTGCGCAGCAGGAAGTCACGGAGTGCCGCAACGTCGTCCGCGCTGATCTTCCCCGCTAACTCCTGCGTCATGCGAGCAACCTACCCGGCATCCGTCGGTGCGCCTCGTGCGACCGCTGGTAATCCGTCGATCTCACCAGAGGCTCACGGGCGGCCACCAGCGCCATCCACCGGCGCGACCGCCGCCGCACGGGCCTTCGGCAGCGTTCCGCGCGACGGGCGTGGTGCGCAGGTCCGGTGGGTCCTCCGTCCTAGTGTCCTGAATCTTCAATCCGTGGCTTAAGTGCTGTGAGGTATCCGGCGAGGCGGTCGAGGATTTCGTCGGCGGTCTTGACCCAGACGTAGGGACGGGGGTTCTTGTT
>JBPBQU010000510.1:0-1858 GCA_050955085.1 Janthinobacterium lividum
TGCCGGCGCTGGCCGCGGAACTCGCCTCGGCCGCCGTCATCACCGGGTGCGTGCTCGCGGCCCACCGCCCCGGGGTCCTCGTCGAGGTGGCCGCGTTGAACCAACCCGCGATCCTGTGGTTCACCGCGTCGCTGGGCATCCGCACCCTCTTCGACCGCACCGCCCGCGAAGTCGCGCGTTTCGAGGCCGACGCGGGCAGTGCGGTGGCGGCCCGCGCCACCTCGGCGGCGCGCGCGGACAGCGCGCGCCGCCGACGGGCCGACCTCGGTCACAGCACCGTCCCCCTGCTGCGCCGGGTCGCCGACAGTGCACCGGACGACGTCGGGTGGCCCGTGCTGTCGCGCTCCGCCGTCCTGCTCGAACGGCAGTTGCGCGACGACCTGCGCGCCCGGGCCCTCGTCGACGACGTGGTGCGCTCGGCACTCCTCGACGCCCGCGCGCGCGGCTGCCGCGTCGACGTCCTCGACGACCGGCCCGCGGGGTCCGCACCGGTGACCCCTTTCGTCGACACCGTGCGCCCCGTCCTCGCGGCGGCCCTGACCGCTTGTGGGACAGCGCACCTGACCGCGCGACTGCCCCCGTCCGAACCCCGCGCCACGTTGTCGGTGGACGGCAGCACCCACGAGGTCGAGGCCGTCGCGTTCGCGATCCGCAAGAGCACACCCAGCGGCATCGACCTGCACCTCGACGTTCTCGCCGGATCGCTGTGGGTGGAGTTGCGCCCCGCCACCGCGGGTTGATGCGGGCTCCACCAGACCTCCACACGGCAGCGGGGAACCACCACCGGAAAACCCCTCAGGTGATCCACATCTGCTGTTAGGTTCCCCAGGATTTGGACAGCCGATCGGGGGACCGGCAGCCTGCGACCCGCACCGGCGAACCACCCCCGGACCGACCGGAGGTAGCACCGTGGGTGTCGTCCGCACGATCGTGTTCCCCGCCTTGAGGCTCCTCGTCTGGGCCGTCATCGCCGTCGCCCTGCTCTGGCTGGCCTTCGGACGCGGCACCCCCGGGAGGCAGGAAGCCACGGCCAGCCCGCGCGCCGTCGTCATCCCGCCGGCCGCCACCGTGACCCGCGGGGACGTGGTCAACACCGTGTCCCTGACCGGCACCATCACCGCCGACCCCGCGACGACGGTCAAGGCGACCGCGACGGGAACCGTTGCCCGGGTCCGCGCCGAGGTCGGTCAGGCCGTCGAAAAGGGCACCCCCCTGTTCACCGTGGTGGTCCCCGTCGAGGACACCAGCCCCCCCGTCGCGGTGGACTCGACCACCCCGATCGTCCCCGGCGTTGCTGTGCTCCCCGTTGCCGTGCCCCCCGTCGCTGTGCCCCCCGTCGCGAAGACGAAGACCCTGACCGTCACGGCGACGACGGCGGGAATCCTCGCCACCCTCGACGTCCTCACCACCCAGTCCGTCTCGGTCGGTGATGACGTCGCCACGATCAGCCCGGGAACCCTCACGGTCTCCGCGCCCTTGACCCAGGCCCAGCAGTTCCGCCTCCTCGCCCCCCCGACGACGGCCCAGGTGACGGTCCCCGGTGGACCGGGCGCGTTCGAGTGCACCGGATTGCGCACGGGAACCCCGACGCAGACCTCCCAGACCCCGAGCGAGAACCCCGGTTACTACGTCGACCCCTACGCGGATCCCGCGCAGACCCCGACGGGTGCGACGGTCTCCTGCCGGGTCCCGGACGGTGTGCAGGTGTTCGCGGGGTTGAGCGCGAACGTCGTCGTCACGGCGGGGCAGGCGCCCGGGGTCCTGCTCGCCCCTGTCACGGCCGTGCAGGGAACGGTCGGCGCCGGCAAGGTCTGACTGGTCGACGACGCCGGCCAGCAGCGCGAGACCGACGTCACGC
>JBPBQU010000511.1:0-1823 GCA_050955085.1 Janthinobacterium lividum
ACAACGTCGCCACCCTGCCGCGGTTGCTCGGCTGGGACCGCGGCGTCGGGCGCCGACGCGCCGAGGAACTGCTGGAACTCGTCGGGCTCGACCCCGCGGTGCACGCCGACCGCTACCCCGCACAACTCTCCGGCGGCCAGCAGCAGCGTGTGGGGGTCGCCCGCGCGCTCGCGGGCGACCCACCCGTCCTACTCATGGACGAACCCTTCGGTGCCGTCGACCCCGTCGTCCGCGACCACCTGCAGACCGAGTTCCGCCGCATCCAGACCACCCTGGCCAAGACGGTCCTGTTCGTGACCCACGACCTCGACGAAGCCGTCCGGATGGCCGACCGGATCGCGGTGTTCTCCCCGGGTGGGGTGCTCGAGCAGTTCAGCGATCCCGAGACGTTGCTCGCGGAACCGGCATCACCTTTCGTCACCGAGTTCATCGGAACCGATCGAGGGTTGCGACGCCTCTCGATCACCCCCGTCCGCGCCGAGGATCTCGAACACCCCACGGTCCTCGGCCCGGGAGACGGTATCGGCTACGCCGCAACGGCTCTGGAGATCGGCAAGCACCCCTGGGGAATCGTCTGCGAACCGGACACCGGACGCCTCCTCGGCTGGGTCTCGCACGGAGCCCTGACCGGCGCACTGCGCGGCGCGGGTCGCGACACCCGCGTCGGGGACTGGACACAGGAGTTCGCGATGACCGTCGGATCGCAGGAGACGATGCGCACGGCCTTCTCGGCGCTGCTCGCCCAGGAACTGAGATTCCTGCCGGTGCTGGACGGTTCGGAGTTCGTCGGCGTCCTGACCCCCGAGGTCGTCCACACCGCACTGCGCCGAGAGGCCCTGCGGTGACACCGTGACCCGCGCTCCGCACACCCCGCTCCGCACACCCCGCCTCAGGAGGCGGCGCCCACCCTCGACACGTAGATCGCCGACACGATCGGGTGGTCCACGATCGTCGACGCATCGATCGTCAGGTTCCCGTCCTGCACGTCCACGAACGCCTCCACAGACCCGGACCCTTGCGGGAACTCGTCCAGGATGTCGAAGCGGTCCCGCACCGTCGCGCCCTCGGCGCTCAACCCGAACACCCGCTGCCCGGGCTGCGTCCACGTCGGCTCCACGAAGGACAGCGCCACCTTGTACCGGCCCGCGGCCGGAACGGGCAGTTCGTAGCGCGACCAGCCCCACCGCGTCGAGAGCTGGACCGCGTCGAGGGAGGAGCCCTCGTCGGGAGCCGCCACGTACACCTGCCCACCCGTGAACCCGGCGTCCGTGGAAGAACCGGCATCCACCGAGGACACCGCGCCCAGCAGCTTCACCGAGTCGGCGAGGGAACCTCCGTCGGCACAGGCCAACAACCAGTACTGGTTCGGCCCGAGCGGCGCCGAGGACTCGTATCCACGGGTCTGCACGCAGGCACCCGAGCGGGCGGAATCCGCCGGGGCGCCGCGGGGAGCAGTCGAGACGACCGAGAACGTCGATTCGTTCTGCGACCCGTGTCCCCAGCACGTCAGGCCCGTCTTCTGCGTCAAGACCACCGACAGAGAGGTCACCGCCGTAGGGGTCACCGTCACCCGGGTCACGTCGCGGCCGGCGTCGCACTGGGAGCCGGACACGTCCACCGGGTGCTCCACGACCGTGTAGGTGGTCCCCACGGGTTGCCCCGCCGGCACCGTCCACCGCAGCGTCACGCCCGTGTCGTGGTTCACCCGGTACTGCTCGGGGCTCGTCTGCGTCGTGGCGCTCACCCCCGTCACCGGGGCCACGCCGGCGCGCCGCACCCGGATCGCCCGACGCAGGATGTTGTTGACCTCGGCGCTCTCCGGG
>JBPBQU010000512.1:0-1805 GCA_050955085.1 Janthinobacterium lividum
CGAAATGTCGCATGCTGCTGTGCTGGGCAGCCGCGGCGAACAGCAGCAGCGCGCTGCTCTCCAGGGCGCTCAGCAGGGGCGTCTGCAGCAGGAGCTCCCCGCGGGTGGTGCTGACCGTCGAGACCGCGAGCAGGCTGCCGGCTGCGAGCAACACCAGGATGGTGGCTGGGGCCGTCCCGGTACGCGTGATGACGATCCGGAGCAGGACGACCGCCAGGATGACGTCAGCGGCGGCGGTGACGAGGACCGCCGGGTTGTCCCCGTGGCCCCTCGCCCCGAGCATCGCGAGGACCTGAACCACCACGAGCGCACCGCCGCAGGTGGTGAGGAAGACGTCCGGCCAGGTGGTGCGAGGCGTGTCGCCCGCGCCGCGCAGGGTCCGGACGATGAAGGGCACGACGGCGAGCGAGACGAGCTGCACCGCGATCATCCCCCAGTGCGACGCGCCGAACGATCTGTTCGTGCCGAGGACGACGGCGCTGCTCAGCAACGAGGTCCCGAGCAGTGCGAGCACCGCACCCCAGGCCCGCGGGACCGTGGGCCGGTGACGGCGCACCCCGTCGGCGGTGACGAGGAACGCGCCGAGGTGGGCGAGCAGACCCAGCAGCTCACCCACGCCGCGGGTGGTGGCCTGAGCGAGGACCGTGAGGGTCACGAGTGCGGCCAGGAGGGCACCGCTGCGCTTGGACACCCCACACCCCCGACGCTCGTCGCGCCGACAGTCGGTCGCTGGTCGGGTATCGACGTCCCGTGAGCTCGCCTTGCTCACCCGATCGAGCGAGCTCGACGTCCACCCGATCGGGCGGTGGAGTCCACCGACTCGTTCACCCCGGGTGAGCGTTGCGGTCCCGCTGCCTAGGGTGGTGGGTATGACGACTTCTTCAACGGACGGTTCGGCGGGACGGTTGGTCAGCCTGTGGGGCGGTGGTCCGTGGCAGGACCCGGCGCGGACGGCGGAGGCACGCGAGGTCGCGGCCGAGGTCGAGGAGCTCGGCTACGACCGGGTGTGGTTGTCCGGGGGACACGAGGACGGGATCTTGCCCGTCTTCGCGGACCTGCTCGACGCGACGAGTTCGCTGGGCATCGCGAGCGGCATCGTGAGCATCTGGACCGCGACCCCGCAGCAGTCGGCCGACGCCGTGGTGCAGTTCGAACGGGACCACCCGGGGCGGTTCCTGCTCGGGGTGGGCAACTCGCACGCCCCGGTCGTGGAGGGGAATGGTCAGAACTACGACAAGCCCTACACGCGCACGGTGGAGTACCTGGATGCGCTGGACGCGACCACCCCGCTGGTGGAGGAGGAACAACGCGCGCTCGCGGCTCTCGGCCCGAGGATGCTCGAGCTGGCCCGCGACCGCAGCCTCGGCGCTCACCCCTACTTCGTCACCGCAGCTCACACCGGTTACGCCCGTCGCGTCCTGGGGGAGGGGCCGCTGCTGGCTCCCGAGGTCGCCGTCGTCCTCGAGACCGACCCGGACGTCGCCCGCCGGATCGCCCGCGACTACATGTCGATGTACCTCCAGCTGCCCAACTACACGTCGAACCTGCGCCGCTTCGGCTACGACGACGACGACCTCCTCGACGGCGGCAGCGACCGCCTCCTCGACGAGCTCATCCCGTGGGGCTCGATCGACACTGTCGTGGCGGGAATCGCGAAGCATTACGAGGCGGGTGCCGACGAGGTGCCGATCCAGGTGCTCACGGGGGACCCGGGCACCTTCGCCCGGGCCGAGTTCCGCGAGCTCGCGGCGGCCCTGATCTCCTGACCTCCCGTTCGCCTGACCTCCCGCCCTCGCGCCGCGGTC
>JBPBQU010000513.1:0-1805 GCA_050955085.1 Janthinobacterium lividum
TACCCGAGGTCCTGGACTGCTGGTTCGAGTCGGGGTCGATGCCGTTCGCGCAGGTGCATTACCCGTTCGAGAACTCCGACTGGTTCGAGAGCCACTACCCGGGTGATTTCATCGTCGAGTACATCGGCCAGACGCGCGGGTGGTTCTACACCCTGCACGTCCTCGCGACCGCGTTGTTCGACCGTCCCGCGTTCCGGACCTGTCTCTCGCACGGGATCCTGCTCGGTGACGACGGCCGCAAGATGAGCAAGTCGCTGCGCAACTACCCCGACGTCTCCGAGGTGCTGGACCGCGACGGGTCCGACGCCATGCGCTGGTTCCTCATGAGTTCACCGGTCCTGCGGGGCGGCAACCTCATCGTCACCGAACAGGGCATCCGGGATTCCGTGCGCCAGGTCCTGCTGCCGCTGTGGAACACGTTCCAGTTCTTCCAGTTGTACGCGGGGACCTCGAGTCACACCCCGCGCTGGCGCACGACGTCGACCGACGTCCTCGACCGCTACGTCCTGGCGAAACTGCACGACACGGTCGGGTCCGTCACCACCCAGCTGGATGCCTACGACATCGCGGGTGCGTGCGAGAGCATCCGGCAGTTCCTCGACGTCGCGACGAACTGGTACGTCCGGCGGTCCCGTTCGGCGTTCTGGGACGGGGAGTCCGAGCGGGCCAAGGCCGCGCTGGACACCCTGCACACCGTGCTCGAGACGACGACCCGGCTCGTCGCGCCGCTGCTGCCGCTGGTGACCGAGGAGATCTGGCGGACCCTCACCGGGGGTCGCTCGGTGCACCTCGCCGACTGGCCCGACGCCCTCGACCTGCCGGCCGATCCGGAACTGGTGGCGGCCATGGACGCGGCGCGCTCCGCCTGCTCCGCGGCCCTGGCGTTGCGCAAGGCGAACACGCTGCGGGTGCGGTTACCGTTGAACCGGCTCGAGGTCCTGGTGCCGGAACCCGTTGCGTTGGAACCGTTCGCGCAGCTCGTCGCGGACGAGGTCAACGTCCGCGAGGTCGTGCTCGGTCACGTCGATCGGGCCGTGGAGTACGGGGTCACGGCGAAACTCACGGTGAACGCACGGGCCGCCGGGCCCCGGCTGGGGAAGTCGGTCCAGCAGGCCATCAAGGCGTCGAAATCCGGTGACTGGGAAGAACGCCCCGACGGCACCGTCGTCGCCGGCGGGATCGAGCTGCAGGAAGGTGAGTACGAGCTTGCGACGGCCGTCGGGGGGGACCACCCCGGACTGGCCACCGCGGCTCTCGAGGGCGGGGGTTTCGTCGTGCTGGACACGACGGTGACCCCGGAACTCGCGGCGGAGGGCATGGCCCGCGACGTCGTCCGCCTCGTCCAGCAGGCGCGTCGTGACGCGGGGTTGCACGTCTCGGACCGTATCCGTCTCACGGTCGCGGCCGACGGTCCCGTCTGGGAGGCGCTGGTGACCCACCAGAACCTCGTGGTCGAGGAGACCCTCGCCCAGCAGTTCGGGTCGTCGGGGTCGGCTGCGGCACTGTCGAACGAGCAGGCGACGATCGTCGGGTCCGTCGAGGGTCACGAAGTGCGCATCTCGGTGGCGAAGGCGGAGGAACGACGATGAGCGGTACGGGCGACCACGACGATCATGTCCACGGTGATCACGACCACGATGATCACGACCACGGTGATCACGAGAAGGACGGCGGCCACGAAGAGGTCTTCTACGAGGGTCTCGACGAGGACTTCGCCGAGACGGGGTTCGGCGGCGACGGCCTGCGACGCGGGCGGGTGCCGCAGGACCGGCGCACCCCGAACCGCACGGTGAGCCGGGTCGACG
>JBPBQU010000514.1:0-1765 GCA_050955085.1 Janthinobacterium lividum
CCGAGATCGGCGAGGACCTGCGCCTGCTCGACGGTTTCCACGCCTTCGGCGACGACATCGCAGCCCAGTTCCAGGCCCAGGCTCACCAGCGAGCGCAGCAACAGGTCGTCGCGCTCGGAACGACCCAGAGCACTGACGAAGCAGCGGTCGATCTTGACGATGTCAGGGTGGAAACGCTGCAGGTAGCTGAAACTGGCGTATCCGGTACCGAAGTCGTCCAACGCCAACGTCACCCCCAGGGAACGGATTCGCTGTACGGCGATGTCCACCTCCACAGCGGCGGCGGCCAGGGACGTCTCGGTCAACTCCAGGATCAGCGCCTGCGGTGGCAGGCCGCTGGCGGCCAGCGCCTGGGTGATGACCTCGACCACGTCGGGTTCACTGAGCTGACGACCGGAGAGGTTGACGGCCACGTGCAGCTCCACCGCCGCCGGCACGCTGGAACGCCAGGCGGCGAGCTGCATGCACGCCTGGATCAGTACCTCTCGCCCCAAGGGGACGATGAGGCCACTGGCCTCGGCCAGGGGCAAGAAGGCCGATGGCGGGAGCAGTCCACGCTCGGGGTGGGCCCAACGCACCAACGCCTCCAGCCCCAGCCACCGCCTCGTCTGCAGATCCACCACCGGCTGGTAGTGCACGATCAGCTGCCCGGCGTCGAGACCGGCCCGCAACCGGTGGCTCTCGGCGCGCACCTGGCTGGAGGCCAGCCCCGCGGTGGCGTCGGCGCGGCGTAGTTCGAGGAGTTCCGTCACCGCCGCGGCGAGGTCGGTGAGGACCTCGATGGCCTCGGCATCGAAACGTCGCGCGCGCCGATCCAGCACGCACAGCGTGCCCAGCGTCAACCCGTCGCGCCCGATCAGGGGAGCACCGGCGAAGGCGCGCAACTGCTCGGCGCCGGTGACCATGGGCAGGTGGGCGAAGCGGGGGTCCTCGCGGGCATCACCCACCACCAGGACGTGCGCACCCAGCACGTGGGCGCCGAAGGATTCCGCACGCGGGACCTGCCGCAACGGGTGACCCAGAAGGGCGCTCAGACCGATCGTGGACTTGAACCACACCCGGTCGGAATCCAGCAGGGAGATCGCCGCACACGGAGCGTCCAGGGCCCTCGCGGCGGCTGCGGTCAGCGTGTCCAGCACCGCATCGGCGTCGGTGTCCAGGAGTTGGTAGCTGCGCAGCGACGCCAGGCGCTCACTCTCACACGGGTGTTGTGGCCCTGCCGACATCGCTCCCCCTGATACCCCTCCACCGACCTGTTCACGTGCCCTTCGCGTCCGCTCCTCTGCAGATGTCGATCAGCCTAAGCGGGACGGTGCTCATGAGCCGCGCTGGAGCGAGCCTCGGGCCCGGCTGGGGGAACCGGCTGTGGAGCCTGGCGGTGGACCAGTCACGTCCTGGACCAGCATGGTCACCGGGTGCAGCGCCTCCCTCGTCGCGCAACGGCGGGAGCGCGGCGGACGAGGGGCGTGGTGCCGGCGGTGTTCAGCCGCGGCTGGTGCCGGCCGGAACCTCACCGGTGCGGACCAGGTCCTCGGCGACCAGGTGCAGCTTGCGGTTGCGGTCCTGACTGATGCGGGACAACAGTGCGAACGCCACGTCTCCGTTGATCTTGAAGCGCTCCATGAGGATGCCCTCCGCCTGCCCGATCACCGTACGGTTCAGGTTCGCGCGGCCCAGCCCGTCGATCTTGAGTGCACCCGCGACCGCGACCGCGGCGTGGCTGGCGACCAGCAACCCCCACTGCTCGGACTCGTCGTCGAAAGCC
>JBPBQU010000515.1:0-1760 GCA_050955085.1 Janthinobacterium lividum
GTCCGTCCTGGACAACGTGACCCTCGCCCCACGCCGGGTGCACAAGGTCCCCCGGGTGCAGGCCGAGGAACGTGCGGTCGCGATGCTGCGACGGGTGGGGTTGGGCGAGAAGGTGTCCGCGAAACCCGACGAGTTGTCCGACGGTCAGCAGCAGCGGGTCGCGATCGCCCGTTCTCTCGTCAACGAACCGGCACTGATGCTCTTCGACGAGGTCACGAGTGCGCTCGACCCCGAACTCGTCGCCGAGGTCCTGGAACTGCTGCGTGAACTACGGGACGAGGGCACGACGATGGTCGTCGCGACCCATGAGATGGGTTTCGCGCGCCGCGTCGCCGACGAGGTGTGTTTCCTCGCCGGCGGGCGGGTACTCGAACGCGGGACCCCTGACCAGGTGTTCGGTGACCCGCAGCACGAACGGACGCGCTCGTTCCTGCGCAGCCTGCGCGACGCCGGGCGACTCTGAACCCGGCCGGTCGGCGCCGGTGGTTCAGGCGCGGCGACGACGGAGTTCGGCGGACAGGGCGGACAGGACCTCGCCGAGATCGCCCACCACCCCGTAGTCGCAGAACTCGAAGATCGGCGCATCGGGGTCGTTGTTGATCGCGACGATGGTGACCGAGGCGTCCATCCCGCCACGGTGGTGCACCGCACCGGAGACGCCCGCGCCCACGTAGAGCCGCGGACTGATCGTGACCCCCGTCTGACCGATCTGGGCCTCGTGGCCGATCCAACCCTCGTCGGTCGCGACACGGGTCGCACCCACGGCACCGCCGAGGACCTCGGCGAGTTCCCGGACCGGGGAGAAGTCACCGTCGGTCCCACGTCCTCCCACCACGACGACCTCCGCCTCGGCCAACGACGGCCCGCTCACCGGACGCGGCGTGCGGGAGACGACGGTGACGGCACGGGTGGAGGCGTCGCTCAGGAGGAAGGAGTCCGGGCTGGACGCCGGGGCACGATCCGATCGTTCGGCCTGCAGGGCGTGGGGTCTGACGGTGATGACGGCCAAGGGGGCGGTCACCGCGCAGCGGGTCGCCCACGACCCCGCGAGGACGACCTTGCCGGCCACGACGCGCCCGTCGGCGTCGATCTCGACGCTCGTGGCATCGGTGACGACCCCGGCCCCCGCCCGGACCGCGAGCCGCGCGGCCAGCTCCTTGTTCTCGAACGTCGAGACCGCGAGCAGCAGCGGAGCGGGGCGAGCCGACAGCACCATATGCACGGCGTCGGTGAGGGTCGAGGTCAGCTTCGCGTCGATCGACGTCCGGATCGGGGCGACCTCGTCGCCACCGTGGGCCCCCGCGAGGGCGAGCACCTGCTCCCGGGACTCCTCGAACCCGTCGCCCACCCAGAGCCCACGCACCAGACCGTCGCCCGCGACCCGGCGGGCCAGGGTCAACAGCTCCAGCGCCGTCGGACGCAGCGCGGTGCCGTCGTGATCGAGCAGGACGAGCACGTCGATACCGCGCGACGAATCGACACCCAACGACGAGATCATCGGAAACCCTTCTGCGCCAGGTAGTCGACGAGGGCGGGAACGGTCTCGGCCCCGCCGTTCACGAGCACCCGGTCGGGACGTTCGGCCCGTGGCTGCGCCTCGAGCACCCGGGTGCCCGAGCCCGCCAGACCCACCATCGAGGGGTCCACGCCGAGGGTGGCGAGGTCGAGCACCGTCACCGGTTTCTTGCGCGCCGCGAGGATGCCCTTGAAGTCCGGGAAGCGGGCGCGGAACGCCTGGTCCGTCACCGATACGACGACGG
>JBPBQU010000516.1:0-1758 GCA_050955085.1 Janthinobacterium lividum
CCCGGAACAGCTACCCCCGGAACAGCTGCTCCCGGAACAGCTACTCCCAGAACAGGTATCCGGGAACCGTGCGGTCGACGACCGGGGATCGACCCGGCGAATCGTGGTCGTCGCGATGAGCACCCTCACCGCGCTGGTCCTGCTCTTCGGCTACCACACCTCCACCGAAGGTCCCGGGGAGACCGTCGTCGCGTCGACGGCAGTGGCCGGAAACAGCGACTCGACCGACAGTGGTTCCACCGGATCGAGTGGCGGAGACAGTGCGTCCGCGACCGTCACCGGTGACTCCGCCGACACCCGCTGGGGTCCGGTCCAGGTGCAGATCACGGTGGGCGGGGGGAAGGTCACGGCCGTCGACGTCGTGGACTACCCGACCGGCAACGGCCGGGATCGCGAGATCAACGCCGTCGCCATTCCCGAGCTGGTGCAGGAGACCCTGGACGCGCAGAGCGCCGACATCGACATGGTCTCGGGGGCCACCGTCACCAGCGCCGGGTACGTCGAATCCCTGCAGAGCGCGCTCGACCAGGCGGGTCTGTGACCACGCGAATCATGACCGCCCGTATCCATGACCGCCCGTGTCCATGACCGCCCGTGTCCATGACCACCCCGATCCGATCGTGAGCACACCCCCGGGAACCGGTGGCCTCGTGCGTCGGGTCGAGCACGTGATGGGGTTTCCGGTGAGCCTTGCGATCCGTGGCCCGCACGCCGACGACGACCAGGGGCGCCGAGCGTGGGGAGCGGTCCTGGACTGGTTGCACCACGTCGACCGGACGTTCAGCACCTACCGCCCCGACTCCTGGATCAGCAGGCTGGGGCGGGGAGAGGTGGCGCTCGCCGACTGCCCACCGGACGTGTGCTCCGTGCTCGACCTCGCCGAGCGCGCCCGCGTCGAGTCCGGTGGCGCGTTCGACGTACGCCGTCCGGGGCTCGACGGCCGGATGGTCCTGGACACCGACGGGGTCGTGAAGGGTTGGGCACTGGAACGCGCCGCGGGCCTGCTCACCGAGCTGGACGACACCGACTTCTGTCTCTCCGGCGGCGGTGATCTGACCTGCGTCACCCACGCCGCGGACGCCCCGCCGTGGCGCATCGGGATCGAGGACCCGTGCGACCCACGCCGGGTGCTCGCGACGGTCGCGGTGCACACCGGTTCGGTAGCGACCTCCGGCACCGCCCACCGCGGTCAGCATCTCGTCGACGCGCGCAGCGGTACGGCGCCCGCTTCGGTGGCCCAGGTCAGTGTGATCACCGCGTCCCTCACCTGGGCGGACATCGACGCGACCGCCGCGTACGCCCACGGCCCGGACGCCGCTCGCTGGCTGGGCGCTCGCCCCGGTCGTTCCGGCCTGGTCGTCTGGCTCGACGGGACGACCAGCGTCACGCCGGTCCTCAGCCGTGAACGTGAGCCGACGGTGGGGTGATTCCGCCGGGTCGGAGCGCGAGGGTTGAAAGCGGGAGAAGCTGGCGGCATGGGGGGCCTCCAACGGCGACTTGCCCGCGGCCAACTTCCGCCGGTAGTAGGCCCGGCCTTCGGTGTCGTGACGGATCTGCACGATTGCGGCGATGTGCAGCACCTGATTGATCCGCCGGTTGCCCAGCCGCGACAGGCGCTGCCTGCTGTGGTCACCGCTGGAGGCGTCGATCGGGGCGGTGCCGTTCCAGGACGCGAAGTGGGCCTTGGTCGGGAACCGGGCGATGTCGCCGACATCGCCCAGCAGTCGCGCCGCGCCCGACGGGCCGATGCCGTTGAGG
>JBPBQU010000517.1:0-1754 GCA_050955085.1 Janthinobacterium lividum
TGCCGCCCTAGTCCCGGGTGGGCACCTGGTCTTCGAGACCCGCCGGTGGTCGGCTCGGGCGTGGGAGGGGTGGATGGCGCAGCGGACCCGACGCACCACACACGTGGAGGGGGTCGGTGCGGTGCACAGCCACGTGGAGACGTTGAGGGTTGAGGAGGCGTTGGTGACCTTCCGCTGGAGTTACGTCTTGCCCGACGCCCGAGAAGGGTCGGTGATGCTGACCTCCACCTCCACACTGCGGTTCCGGGAGCAAGCGGAGCTCGAGGACGACGTGCGACGAGCGGGGCTGGAAGTGGTTGACGTCCGCGAGGCTCGCGACCGTCCCGGGCAAGAGCTCGTCGTCATCTCCCGCAACGGTCGGACTTCAGACAGCACGCGGACGGCGGGATGACCGTGCGCACGCGCACCGCGGGATGACCGTGCGCTGCGCGCACCGCGTCATGAGCGGGCGGGCTGTCGACCGCTAGAGCGAGGTGTCGTCCGCGCCCGGCTCAGCTGCCAGTCTCTTCGGCGCGATGCGGAGAGGCTGAGCTGGGCGCGGACACGCCAGCTGGTCGACGTCGCTTAGATCGGGGGTCGGCGAGGAAGGAGACAAGGTTCAACAGCCCCACCAGATGCTCCACTGAGTGCCAGAGCGCCTGGTCTTGCGGCTCGGCCAGCATCTCCAGGTCATCGCTGCTCTGTCCAGCGTCGACGTAGAGGCCGGGGTCGTCATCCATGGCGTGGGCCGTGTCGGTGGGGAGGTGCCAGTAGTAGTCGTTGTACTCAGGCACCGCTTCGACGTCCACCTGTGGCCCGAAACGGTCGATGGCCAGGTCGACCACGCCGTTGAGGGCTGCTCGCAGCTGCTCGAAGTCCAGGACGTGGGGTCGCGAGGGGCCCTCACTGGCGGTCATATCTTGACCGTAGACCGGCTGCTTCCCCGCGATTGGCTCGGTCTGGACCGTCCGCATCTCGACAGATCGGGGCGGTCGACGACGTCCACGACAGCGGGATGACCGTGAAATCGCTGCACTGCCTGCCGACGATGGATCTGGACGGCTCTGCGACGGAGTCGCATGATCGGGTCATGGAGATGCCGCCCCGCTCGCCGCGCCTGTCTGACCGGCTGCTGGCCACCTTCGACCTCGACTGCGGTGAGCTGATCCCCGGCCACCGCTTGATCGCGCGGGGGCTGGCCGACGAAGGCCGGTCCAGCGACGACCTGGCCGGTGGCGTCGACAACACCGAAGAGCAGATGGTCGGCTTGGAGTACGAGCTGGTTCCTGGCATTACGGCGGAGGAAGCCGCCGCCGCAGGGGTCTACGACTTCACTGTGGACGCCGGTTACGGCGTGGACGTTCCGCTGGCGTGGAACACCGGCGACGAGCGCAGCGGTCCGCTCAGCCAGTACAGGGCCGAGGGCGGGCCCAGTAGTGCGGGTCAGTTCGGGCCCCACCCGCTGCCGGACGGTGCTCGTCAGGTGCGCTTCACGCTGTACCCGGTGATGGCTGAGCGGGTCGCCGCGGGCCATCCCTACGCGGGTCTGGAGCCGGCGGGCCAGGTCGTCATCGAGTTAGGCGCGGGGACGGCTCGTTGGGTGCCTGCCTGACACCACAGCTTGTGCAGCCCTGAGGCTCGGCTGCACGCGGACGGCGACATGACCGCGAGGTCAGCGCTTGAGGACTTCGTGGCGGAGCATGTGTAGAGCGCTGACCTGCAGGCCTGGGGTGGCTACGGCGGCCACCTTCTGCAGGAAGCGGTCGTCTTCGAGC
>JBPBQU010000518.1:0-1751 GCA_050955085.1 Janthinobacterium lividum
TCGCTGCTCACGGGGGACGCGAACATCGTGCGAGCTGTCGGCAACAGCCTCCTCGTCGCGGTCGGCACGGCCGTCCTCACGGCGGTGCTCGCGACTCTCGCCGGTTATGGTTTCGGCCGGTTCCACTTCCGTGGCGGCAAGGTGCTGTTCGGTCTGATCGTCGTGACCATGATGGTTCCCTTTCAGGCCATCATCACGCCGCTGTACCTGCAGATGAACGCCATGCACCTCACCGACTCCCGTCTCGGGCTGGTGTTGTTCTACTCGACGGTCAACCTGCCGTTCGGTGTCTTCGTCATGCGCAACGCGTTCGAGTCGATCCCCACCGAGATCGAGGACTCGGCCCGGGTCGACGGTGCGGGGACGATGCGTTCACTGGTCTCGGTGCTGCGCCCGCTGTTGCTCCCCGGGATGGCGACGAGCGCGCTGTATGCGTTCCTCGCCTCGTGGACGGAGTTCCTGGGAGCCCTGACCTTCCTGACCGACGACCGGCTCTACACGCTGCCGTTGTCCTTGGTGAACCTGCAGGCGGGGGCCTACGGCGCCGTGAACTACGGCTACCTCGTCGCGGGTGCCGTGATCGCGATGATCCCGTGCATCATCCTCTACGTCGCCCTGCAGCGGTATTACGTCGCGGGTCTGGCGTCGGGCGCGGTCAAGGGCTGAGCACGTTCAGACCGTGTCGTGCGGGAAGAGCCCGGACCTGGTCCCGTCGCCGCGGGCGGCGGGCCAGGTGTCGGCCCAGGACCGGTACGCGACGCGCCGAGCATCCCGGTGCTGATCCAAGCCACCAAGCCACCAAGCCACGGTACGACGGCGGGGTTTTGTCACTGGCGGGCGTCCTGCGGTTCAATCATCGGGTGAGAAGTCCACGTGTCGCGGCGATCGCCGTTCGGTTGACGCGGTTACTGATCGGTCTCGTCCTCTACGGCGTCGCAGAAGGCCTGATGATCCAGGCGTCGATCGGGGTGGGGCCGTGGACGGTCTTCGCGCAGGGCGTCGCCCGGCACACCGGTGCCGGGGTCGGCTGGCTGACCAACCTCATCGGCCTCGCCGTGCTGTTGTTCTGGATCCCACTGCGGCAGCGGCCGGGCGTCGGGACGATTCTCAACATCCTCGTCGTCGGCACGGTCATGGAGGTCGCTCTCGACGTCCTGCCGGCTCCCGCTTCGGTGTGGCTGCGCGCTCCGCTGTTCCTCGTGGGTCTCGTTCTGCTCGCTTTCGCGTGCGGCGTCTACGTGGGTGCGGGGCTGGGGCCCGGACCGCGGGATGGGCTGATGACCGGGTTGCACGCCCGCACGGGCCGCCCGATCTGGTTGGTGCGCGGGGGCATCGAGGTGAGCGTGCTCGCGGCGGGCTGGCTGCTGGGCGGGGACGTCGGGGTCGGGACCTTGGTGGAGGCGCTCGCCATCGGACCCCTCGTGGGATGGTTCCTCCCGCGCCTCGACCCGCGGTTCTCGACCGGCGGAGAGGTCGGCCGCGCGCAGCAACCTGCGCGGTAGCGTCTGCGGGTGCCCTACTTCGTCGCCACCTACGCCTACACCCCCGACACGGCGTCCCGCGACGCCGCACGCCCGGAGCACCGCGAATGGCTCGCCTCGCTCGGGGACACCCTGGTGCTCTCGGGTCCGACGGACGCGGCGGGCGCGGTCCTCGTGTTCGAGGCCGCCGATGCCGCGGCCGTGGAGAACCTGCTCGACCAGGACCCGTTCCAGGCGCACGGCATCGTCGCCCGCCGGGAGGTCATGAGC
>JBPBQU010000519.1:0-1734 GCA_050955085.1 Janthinobacterium lividum
GCATGACCATGTCCTTATCGATGACCTGGCCCAACGGGGTGTGCGGGGGTTCGCGCAGCAGCCGTTGCAGGTGGGCCGTACCCAGGTAGCGCCCGGTCGGCGTCTCCAGCGGGGGTCGGCACACGTAGACGGCGGTAGCCAGCGGTGGGCTGAGCTCGACGCGTCGGACGTGGGCGAGCGCCTCCGCCACCGTCGCGTCCGGGGCCAGGACGACGGGGTCGGAGGTCATCAACCCACCAGCGGTGTGCTCGTCGTAGGCGAGCAGTCGGCGCACCGGCTCCGCATCCTCGGGCTCCATCAGGGCCAGCAACCGTTCAGCCTGTTCAGGCGGCAGGTCGGAGAGCAGGTCCGCGGCGTCGTCGGGCTGCATCTCCTCCAGGACGTGCGCCGCCCGGTCACCCGCGAGAGCGGAGAGGATCTCGACCTGGTCGTCCTCGGGCAGCTCCTCGAGGACGTCGGCGAGCCGTTCGTCGTCGAGCGCGGCGGCGACCTCGCGGCGGCGCTTCGGGGTCAGCTCATGGATGATCTCGGCGAGGTCGGTGGGCTTGAGCTCCTCGAACGCGGCGAGCAGGTTCGTCGCACCCTGGTCGGCGTCGGGGGAGGCCAGACCGACGACGGCGTCGGCGTCGACCGTCATGGTCTCCCCGCGCCGCCGCAGCCGGGCCGAGAGACCCTTGGGGGCTTCTCCGCGGCGCACGAAGACTCGCGTCAGCTGCCAGTCGCGCGGGCGGACGGGTTCGAGGCCGAGGTCCTCGATCGTGGCTGGTCCACTGCCGTCGACCAGTGTCACGGTGCGGTCCAGCAACTCCGCGAGCAACAGCGTCTCGCTGCCGCGCTGCTCGAAACGGCGCATGTTCACCAGACCGGTCGTGAGCACCTGTCCGGTGTCGATGCTCGTCACCCGGGTCATCGGCACGAACACCCGACGGCGTCCCGGGACCTCGACGACGAGGCCGAGGACCCGGATCGGTCCGCGGGATCGGATCATCCCCACGACGTCGCGGACGCGGCCCACCTGATCGCCTTGCGGATCGAACACGGAGGTCCCGGCCAGGCGGGCGGCGAAGACGCGTGTGGTGGGGCCGGTCACACCCGTCAATCTAGGGGGTTGACTTTCGGCGCGCGGTCGAGGCGGCGTGCTCCTAGCCTGATGTCATGGCCAAGGAAAGCAAAAAGATGAAGGCAGCGGGCAACCCGTCGTTCACGATCCCCGGTCTGACGATCGAGCAGGGCGCCGAGATCGCAGCCATTCTGCAGAACCGTCTCAACGCGCTCACCGACCTGCACCTGACGCTCAAGCACGTGCACTGGAACGTGGTGGGGCCGCAGTTCATCGCGGTGCACCAGATGCTCGACCCGCAGGTCGACGCCGTGCGTGAGATGTCGGACACGGTTGCCGAACGGATCGCCACCCTGGGCCTCTCGCCCGTCGGTACCCCGGGCGCGCTGGTCGCCGACCGCGACTGGGACGACTACTCGATCGGTCGCGCCGGCGCGATCGAGCACCTGGGGGCGTTGGACCTCGTCTACACCGGTGTCATCGAGGACCACCGTCGGGCCATCGAGGCGACCGACGACCTCGACCCCGTCACCCAGGACCTGCTCATCGGTCAGGCCGGTCAGCTCGAGCAGTTCCACTGGTTCGTCCGGGCGCACCTGGAGTCCACCGGCGGCGAGCTGAGCACCGCCGGCGCCAGCAGTGAGAACGACGCGAGCCGACGTGCGGGAGCCAAG
>JBPBQU010000520.1:0-1712 GCA_050955085.1 Janthinobacterium lividum
TGCGCGATGGCGAGCAGCAGCGCGACGAGTCCCGCGGCCAGCAGTGCGGCTCCCGTCACGTCGAGGCGGGCCGCGGTGCGGGTACTGCTGCGCGGGACGACCAGGAGCACGAGACCGAAGGCGATCGCGCTGACCACCACACCGAACCAGAACGCCGCCGCCAGGCCCCATCGGTCGGCGATGAACCCGCTGATGGGGTATCCGGCTCCGACACCCGCGGCAGCGCAGACCGACAGCAGGGCGATGGTCGGGCCGGCCTGCCCCACCGGCAGGTGGTCACGGGCCGCGGCCATCGTGAGCGGGACGAGCCCGAGACCGATCCCCATGAAGGCCCGGCCGACGACGAGCAACCCCAGCGAGGGTGCCAGCGCCGCGACCACACCTCCCGCGGCGACGAGGCCGACACCTGCGAGCAGCGCTGCGCGGCGCCACGGTCCGTCACCGAGACGCCCCATGACGGGCGCGCTGACCGCTCCGACCAGCAACGCCGCGGTGAGCGACCACTGGGCCCTGGAGAGCGGGATCGCGAAGTGGGTCGCGATGCTCGGGATGAGCGGGGCTCCCAGCGAGCTGACCACCGCCGCCACCATCGTGGTCACGACGAGGACGGGCGCGAGGGCGCGCGCCCGATTCACCCTTCCGCCTTGCACTGCAAGGTCTCGATGAGGCGCCCCAAGGTCTCGGTGGCACCGGCGAGGGCGATGACCTCCTCGTCGTCGAGCCCTTCGACGGCGTCGCGCACGAGGATCCGGTTCGCGGCCCGGGTGACTTGCAGGCGGGCCAGGCCATCCGGTGAGATCGAGACGAGGACCACCCGGCCGTCGTGCGGGGACCGGGCGCGCGCGAGCAGTCCGCGCCGTTCGAGCCTGTCCACGAGTTGCGTCACGCTCGGTTGTGCGAGGGCCTCGGAGTCGGCGAGCTCGGTGATGCGTCGCGGCCCGTCGGCGAGAGTGCCCAGCAGACCCGCCTCGGTCCGGGTCAGCTCACGCGGGCCCTGGCGCATGACGAGGCGGGTGAATCGAGAGGCGCGGTGCAGGAGGGCGGTCGCGACCAGATCGGTCGCCTCCGCCCGGGAGGTGACGGCACTGGACATCCCCAAACTGTATAGCTCCACTATGGATTAAGGTTTCCGGGTGCCGGGTGCCGGGCGCCGCCTCAGGCTCCGGCGATGCCCGCCACCCCCGGGATCGCCAGCACCACGACGCCGACCACGACCAGCACGGTGTCGCAACGCCGCCAGGGCGCGGGCAGGGCCCAGGTGCGGTGCGCGACGTCGAAACCAGCGGTCTTCCCGGGGCCATCGTCCGAACCGGAGAAATCGTCCGCCGCGTTGCCGGAGAACCCCCGGGCGTCCATGGCGACCGCAGTGCGCGCGGCGCGGCGCACTGCGTCGACGAGGAGTCCGAACGCCGTCGAGGCCGCCCACCGCACCCGGGACACGGGTCCGCGACCGGCCCCGAGCCCGCGCACCCGGCGTGCCGCCGACACCTGGTCCCAGGTGTCGACGAGCGTGCTCAGCTGCCCGAGCGCCACGACGACCGCGACCACGACGCGTCCGGGCAGTCGCACCCGTTGCGCGAGGTGGTCACCAGTTTCGTCGGGGTCCAGCCAGGCCAGCAGCAAGGCCCCCGGGAGGACCAGGACGAGCAGGCGCAGCACCGCGGTGACCGCCGCGAGGAGCGGCTCGTCCTGATCGCCCACTAGCCACGTCG
>JBPBQU010000521.1:0-1700 GCA_050955085.1 Janthinobacterium lividum
ACCAAGGGCCAGTCGATGGGCACCGGACAGGCGCCCGTGATGCGCTACAACCGCCAGCTGCGCGACCTGATCATCGCCGGCCGGGCCACCCCAGGGTGGATCGTGTCGCACGATCGACCTCGATCAGGCCCCCGAGGGATACCGCAACTTCGACGACCGCGTCGAGGGTTGGACCAAGGTCCTGCTGCACCCAACTGCCTGAACCCACCGGGGCGCTACCTCACAGGCGCCAGCTCGCACCTCGGGGGAGGTGGGGCGCCGACCTGCGGGTCGGCGCCCCGCCTCGTAGGGTCACGATCGTGCTGGGACTCCCCGACGACGTGACTGCCTGCCTCTTCGACCTCGATGGTGTCCTCACCGACACCGCCGCCGTCCACGACGCCGCGTGGAAGGCGACGTTCGACGCGTACCTGCGCGAACGTGCGCAACGCACACACACGGAGTTCGACCCCTTCGACCCGGTGCTCGACTACTCGACCCACGTCGACGGCAAACCCCGGGCGGCTGGTGTGCGCGACTTCCTCGCCAGTCGAGGCATCACGCTGCCCGAGGGAACCCCGGACGACCCGCCGGACCAAGCCTTCGACGAGATCACCGTGGGTGGGCTGGGAAACCGTAAGAACGTCGACCTGTTGCGGCGCATCGATTCCGACGGGGTGAAAGTCTACGAGGGGTCGCGCCGCTACCTGCAGGCCGCCCGCGACGCGGGATTGCGCCGGGCGGTGGTCTCCTCCAGTGCGAATACCCGCCAGGTCCTCGAGGTGACGGGACTCGCGGAGTTCATCGAGGAACGCGTGGACGGGGTCACCCTGCGCGAGCAGGACCTGCGCGGGAAACCCGCCCCCGACACGTTCCTCGCCGGTGCGCGCGCCCTCGGCGTGGACCCCCGCCAGGCTGCGGTCTTCGAGGACGCCCTTTCCGGCGTCGAGGCGGGACGCGCGGGTTCCTTCGGGATCGTGGTCGGGGTCGATCGGGTGGGTCACGCGGACGCCCTGCGTGAGCACGGGGCCGACGTCGTGGTGCAGGACCTCGCGGAGCTGCTCGACCAGGCCGGGCACCACGACGGCCACGGTGCGGAAACGGCCGGGGAATGATCTCCCAGGACACCTTCCCCGTCGAACCGTGGCAGGTCCGGGAGAAGCACCTCCAGGTCTCGGAGCTGGGGTCGACGGAGTCGATCTTCGCCCTCTCGAACGGGCACATCGGTTTCCGCGGCAACCTCGACGAGGGTGAACCGCACGGGCTGCCCGGCACCTACCTGAACTCGTTCTTCGAGGAACGTCCGATGCCCTACGCCGAGGCGGGGTACGGCTACCCCGAGATCGGCCAGACGATCGTGAACGTCACGGACGGGAAGATCGTGCGGTTGCTCGTCGACGACGAGCCCTTCGACGTCCGCTACGGCGAACTCGTCAGTCATGAACGCGTCCTCGACCTACGGGCGGGGACGCTCGTGCGCCGCGTCGAATGGGTCTCCCCCGCCGGGCGCCGGATCCGGGTGCGCTCGACGCGGCTCGTGTCGTTCGTGCAGCGTGCGGTGGCGGCGGTGGAGTACGTCGTGGAAGCCGTCGACGGACCCGTCCGACTCACCCTGCAGTCGGAACTCGTCGCCAACGAGGTGCTGCCGCAGCACTCGGGCGACCCCCGGGTGGCGGCCGCGCTGGACTCCCCCCTCGTCTCCCTCGAGCACGACAGCGGCC
>JBPBQU010000522.1:0-1681 GCA_050955085.1 Janthinobacterium lividum
ATCACCAGCCAGAGGAGGTCCGGGGAGACCTCGGTGAACCAGCGGGCGACGGTGAGCGGCGGCGGGGCGGGTTGGCCCAGCAGGGTCTCCACCGCTGTGGCGGTGGGGCTGTCGTCCGGGACGGGGGTGGGGCTGCGACTCAGCGCGACCCCGAGCCCGATCGCGGCCCCCATGAGCACGAGTTCACCGGCCGCGATCCGCAGGAAGGACCGTGGCCGGCTCATCAGCAGCGGCAGGGTGCGGCGACGGTGCCAACCGCCGAGGACTCCCAGGGCCAGGAGTGCGACGACCTTGGCGATCACGAGTACCCCGTAGTCGCTGTCCAGCCCGGACCAGCCACCGAGGCGCACCCAGGCGTTGAGCACTCCCGACAAGGCGACGGCCGCGAAACTCCACCCCGCCAGCGTCGAGTAACGCCCCGCCAGGGTCGTGAGGTCGACCTGGCGTTCACCGCCCGCGGCGCGAGCGCGCGTCAGCGGCGCCACCACCAGTACGGTCGCCAGTCCACCGACCCAGATGGTCACCCCGACGAGGTGCATGGCCAGCGACGTCACGGCCGTCTCGTGCGAGGACGAGCCGGAGGCGTGCCCCGACAACGACAACGGGAGCAGGGCGAGGACACCCATGACCGCACCCCAGGCGGCACCCACCGGCGTGGACACCGCGGCCCCGATCGTGGCGACGACCGCGGCGAGCACCGTCGTCACGAGCAGGGCGCGGCCGAGGTCGATCTCCTGCGCGAATTGCGCGAACTGCGCGCCGAAACCGGGCGCCCCCGGCGCCACCCCGACGACGTCCATGGCAGTGAGGATCAGCACGAGGAGAGCGGCGAGCGCCCAGACGCCCCCGGCTATCCCCGCCGTGCGGACCGCGCGGGTCCAGGCTGGTGAGGGATGCGGGAGCAGGACGGCCGCGACGACGAACGCCCCGACGGCGAGCGCGGCCGACAGGTCGTGGACGGTGCGGGCGATCGGCAACCCGTAACGGACGAGGTCTCCGGGGTCACCGAGGACCGATGGGGTGAGTCCGCCGCCGAAGGCGAGGGCGATGAGGAGGACCGCGAGTGCTGCGACCACGACGGCCATCGACGTCACGAGGACGGAGGTCGTGGAGGTCGGGGTGGCGGCACTGCTGCGGGCCGCGCGGGAAGGTTCGGCCACCACCCCAGCGTAGGTCGGACCTGTCGGTCGGCGGTGCTCGACCGGTCCGAGCGGGGTTCTCCCGGGCCCCGGAGGTGCTGGTCGGGAACGGCGGTGCTGGTCGGGAACGGCGGTGCCGGTGAGGCGGGCCCCGCTCAGGCGATGGCACGCACGCTGTGCACCGGGGCGAGGTGGGTCCCGACGTCGAACCACACCGTCTTGCCGAGGGGGCCGAGCTCCACCCCGTGGGAATCGGCGAGGGCCTCCATCAGGGCGATCCCACGTCCGTTGAGCGCATCCGGGTCGACCCTGCGACGTTGCGGGAGGCGGGTGTTCTCGTCAGCGACGGCCACCCGCACGCCGGAGCCCGCCCGGCCCAGGGAGAGGACGACATCGCTGCGGCCGTGGATGACGGCATTGGTGACGAGCTCGGCGGTGAGCAACAGCAGGGTGTCCACGACGTCGCCGATGATGCCCTCGGCGATGCACCAGTCGGTGACCAGGTGCCGGGCAGCGCGGGAGGAGGCGGGTTCAGGCGGCAA
>JBPBQU010000523.1:0-1679 GCA_050955085.1 Janthinobacterium lividum
CGGCGGCGGCGGGAGCCAGGCGAGAGAACTTCGTCATGGGTGGATCCTCCAGGTCGTGCGGGGTGGCCCGGTCGCTCAGCTCGTCGCGTGTCGCGGCAGTTAGGCGAACGCGCGGCCATCGTATGGTTCGAATTGACCCCCATCGGCCGACTTGGCGGGCAGGTTGTCCAGATCGAGACCAAAAAAGCGTCGACAGGTTGGTGGTCTCGAGCGCCGGATCCCGGGTCATTCCCCCGGATGGAGGAGCGCAGGCACGGAGGCCGCCGTCGCGGCGAGCACCCTGATCCCCACCGGCAGGGCCGCCTCGTCGGGTGCGTAGTCGCCGCGGTGCAGGTCGTAGCTGGTCCCACCGGGCGTGCGGGTCCCCAGACGCACCATCGCTCCCGGGACGTGGTGCAGGTACCAGGCGAAATCCTCCCCGCCGAGGGACTGCCGGGTGGGCAGGACCGCGCCCAGCGGGAGGTGTGCGCGCGCAGCAGCTTCCAACGCTGCCGTCGCGCGCACCTCGTTGTCCACCGGTGGGACCCCGCGTTGCAGGAGCACCTCGGCGCGCACGGCGTAGGGCCGCACGAGGTCGTGGACGACCCCCTCGACGAGTTCCCCCGCGTGCTGCCACGCCTCGGTCTCCATGCAGCGCAACGTCCCCTCCGCATACCCCTCGGCCGGCACGGCGTTCGCGGCGTCGCCCGCGTGCACGGCCCCCCACGTGAGGTTCACCCCGGAGCGCGGGTCGACGCGGCGGGTCAGGACCGCCGGCAGCTGGGTCACGACCTGGCCCAGGGCGAACACGAGGTCCCCGGCGAGGTGCGGGCGCGACGTGTGCCCACCGGTTCCGTGCAGGCGGACGGTCACGTGATCCGACGCGGAAGTGATGGGACCGGCCTTCACCCCGATCGTCCCCGCGTCCAGGCTGGGGTCGCAGTGCAAGGAGTAGACCGTGGCGACACCCTCCAGCGCCCCCGACCCGATGACGTCCAGTGCTCCGCCCGGCATGACCTCCTCGGCGGGCTGGAAGAGCAGCCGGACCCCGTGCGCCAGGGCGCCCGCGCGGTGCAGGTCGGCGAGCACCAACCCCGCGCCGACGACCGACGCCGTGTGCATGTCGTGACCGCAGGCGTGGGCGATACCGGGTGAGCGGGAGGCGAACGGGAGTCCCGTCGTCTCAAGCACGGGGAGGGCGTCGAGGTCCGCGCGCAGCGCGACGCGGGGCCCGGTGCTCGGGCCGACGTCGGCCACGAGGCCGGTGCCCGGCAGCAACCGCACCGCCAGCCCCGCGTCGGAGAGCAGCTTCGCGACGCGGGCCGTCGTCCGGTGTTCGGTGTGCGCGAGCTCCGGGTGTTCGTGGACGTCGCGACGCAGCGCGATCGCCGCGCCGGTGTGGGTGCTGACGGCGGCGTCGAACACCTCGTCGTGGGAGGGCCGGCCCCCGGATGGCCGGTTGTCGGGGTGCCGGTTGTCGGGGTGCCGGTTGTCGGGGTGCCGGTTGTCGGGGTGCTGGTCGGCGTGGAACTGGCCGGGCAGCGGGGGGTTGGATGTCGCGTCTGCCTGGCTGCCGGTGCTCACAAACATGGGACGTTACCCGCGCGCCCGCACCCCCGCGCAGTCCTGTGTCGACGCGCGATCCTGCGCCCCGTCACCCCGTACTCGCACCCACCTCGACGCCCGGCCCACACCCACGC
>JBPBQU010000524.1:0-1667 GCA_050955085.1 Janthinobacterium lividum
ACTGCGCTGCAACAGGTGCAGCGCACCGCCTCCGGACCCCACGAAGACGAACGGAGTCGCGACCTGGAAACTACCGCCCGCCGAGGAACCCGTGAGGGTCCACCCGGAACCGCGTCGCCGCAGATCCTTGACGGTGTGGCCGGTCAGGAGCTCGACACCCTTCTGGACGGCGCCGTCGAACAACTGCTTGGTGAGGGTTCCGAAGTCGACGTCGGTACCCAGCGTGGAGCGCGTCGCGGCGATCTTCTCCGACGGGGAACGTCCGGCGGTGACCAGTGGAGCCCACCGGCCGATCGTCTCGTGGTCCTCACCCCACTCCATCCCGGCGAAGAGCGGGTGCGTCGAGAGCGCGTCGAAGCGAGCACGCAGGAACCCGACGTCCTCGCCGCGCACGAAGCTCATGTGCGGGACCGGGTTGATGAAGTCACCCGGATCGGACAGGACACCCGTCTCGACGAGGTGGGACCAGAACTGCCGGCTCAACTGGAACTGCTCGTTGATCGCGACGGCCTTGCTGATGTCGATGCTGCCGTCGGGCATCTGCGGGGTGTAGTTCAGCTCGCAGAGTGCCGAGTGCCCGGTGCCGGCGTTGTTCCACATGTCGGAGCTCTCGGACCCGACCACGTCGAGCTTCTCGAGCACGAGCACGGACCAGTCGGGCTGCAGCTGCGTGAGCATGGTCGCGAGCGTGGCGCTCATGACGCCGCCCCCGATGAGAACAGCGTCGTAGCGGTTCGCTGCGGGCAACGGACTCACCCTCGTTCCTCGTGCGGATGACCTTCGGGACGTGATCTGGCGGAGCTGATCTATGGGAAGGCTACGACCTCACGGCCGGCGGGGCACCGCCCGGGAGTCGGACGGTGCCCCACATCACATGCCCGGGACGTCGCTCAGGTCGCGCTCGAGGTCAGCGGCTGGGTCAGGTCGTAGACCGTTTGACCACCGACCGCGAGGGCGGTGAAGTTGTCGGCCACCCATGACTGGATGTCGGTGATCTCACTGCCGTTACCCGCGCCACCGCCACCGCCCATACCGGGGCCCCCGGCACCGGAGCCACTGACGAGGTAGTGCACCTCACCCGCCGCGACGTAGGCCTTGAACTGCGCGAGGGTCGGGGTCGGGTCGTTGCTCCACCCGCCCATGGCCATGACGGGGACGTCGGCCGCGAGCTCGAGACTGGCCGCCGACTGCGATCCGGAGACGGCCGCGGCCCACGTGGTGCCGGCGCCCTGGAGCAGGGTGATCAGCTCGGCGTCGGTGCTCGCACCTTCGCCGCCCATCCCCCCGGCCGCTCGCTGCCCACCATCCTGCGCCGTACCGCCCTGCGCCGTACCGTCCTGCGCCGTACCGTCCTGCGCCGTACCCTCCTGGGTTCCCTGCGTGCCCGGGACCGCCCGGGCCCCCCCGCCCCCGGTGCCGCCGAACCCACCCATGCCACTCGCCCCGGCCGCGCTGGTCGGTCCGACCGAGGGAATCGAGCCGGTGTGGGCGTTGGCGGCCGTGGCCACCGCGTACGACGCCGTCCCGCCGAGACCGACCACGGTTCCCGACAGCACGAGGATGATCGCGAATTTGCGCAACCGGGCCGGGGTGACGACGAAACCCGCCGCGCACGCCATCCCCATCAGCATCACGAGCCAACCGAGGACCTCCCAGGTCCCGTTGCG
>JBPBQU010000525.1:0-1638 GCA_050955085.1 Janthinobacterium lividum
GCCCGTCTCGAGATCGACGCGACCACCCCGCGCATCGTGCCCGCCGTCGCGGGGAGCGAAGTGACACCCCAGGCGCTCGGGCTCGCCGTCGTCAAGTCCCTGACGGCCCCCGCGGCCTCGGTGCAACCCTCACGGCGTGCCGAGATCACCCTCACCCCCTCGTCCCCGGCGGTCAGCACCGAGGCGCTGACTGCTCTCGGCATCACCGAACAGATCTCGACGTTCTCAACGAACCTGACCACTAACGCGGACCGAACGGACAACATCCGGATCGCGGCCCGTTCCCTCGACGGGACACTGCTGCAACCCGGTGCCAAGTTCTCCCTCAACGACACGGTCGGCGAACGCACGGCGGCACGGGGTTTCCATCGCGCTCCGGTGATCTCCGGTGGGCGTCTCGTGGAGGACTACGGCGGGGGTGTCTCGCAGTTGTCGACCACGTTGTTCAATGCCGTGTTCTTCGCGGGTCTCGACGAGATCGAGCACAAACCCCATTCGTTCTACATCTCCCGCTACCCCGAGGGCCGAGAGGCGACGATCGACTGGCGCAGCATCGACAACCGGTTCGAGAACGACTCCGGCCACGGCGTCTACATCCAGGCCGGAATCATCGGGAACCAGGTCGTCGTGTCGATGTACGGGACCAGGAAGTGGAACGTCGAGGCCGAGAAGAGCCCCCGGCGCAACGTCCGACCCGCGCGCACGATCTACGACACGTCGTCCTCGTGCACACCGAACTCGGCGACGAATACCGGGTTCACCGTCGACGTCACGCGCGTCATGACCCCCATCGGTGGCGGGGCGGAGCAACGCGAGACGTGGACCACGGCCTACAACGCCGAGAACCGGGTCGTCTGCGGCCCCGACCCCGCGACCAGCACTCCCACTGCGGCCCCGAGCGCCAGCCCGCCCGTGACGTCCGCCGACTGATCTGCCCCCACGGGGGACGCTGGAGGTGTGCAGACCGTGAGCAGGAGGTGCGGGATCATGGTCGTGCGCAGTCAGCCTGTGGACGTGAGGGGTGACATCCCCAGGTCCGCCTCGACATCGGCGTCGAGATCGGGGACGGGCCACAGGTCGAGGTCGACGGTGATCCCGGGCAGGGCGGCCTGCAGTTCCTCGCGCAGACGGAACCCTTCGTTCGCGTACCGGGCGCAGGACAGGGGGGAGTCCCAGGCGCAGAGGTCGGCGGGGTGGTGTTCGTCGAAATAGGACTGCCAACCCAGCAGGCTCGTACGCAGGCGTTCGTCCAGGCCGAGGTCGTCGAGGTGAGTCCTGGTGAGCACGAAACCGCCGAGTTCGGCGGGCGCCCACACGGGGGTGGGCGCGAGATAGTCGCTCATCAACCGCAGCCGCACCGAGGCTGGAAGCGGACAGGAGATTCCTTCACGCACCTGTCGAGAGTAAACCCTGGATGCAGCGGTTCCGCGCACCGCTCGTCGTTGCGCAGGTACTCGTCCGGGCGATTCTCGAGGGGTGCGGGGGGCGTCACCAGCGTCCGTGCACGTGCTCCCGAACGAGCTCGTCGTAGACCGCCTGTACCTGCTGTGACTGAGCCGCGCTCGGCGCCGGCAGGTCGGCCGCGACTGCGTTCGAGTGAGCCTGCCCGGGGTTGCGGGCACCGGGGATGACGACGCT
>JBPBQU010000526.1:0-1638 GCA_050955085.1 Janthinobacterium lividum
CCACCGTTGCGTCCGCCGTGACATCCGCCTTTACGTCCGCGAGCGAGACACAAAGGGGGGCGCCCGTTCTCCCGCGGGTGACGCGGACGATGTCGCCCGCACCCCTGGCGCAGTCGACGACGCTCGGCTCGGTGGAAGGCGAGCACTTCACCCTCCCCACGAACGCCGGGACGGCCGTCCCGAACGGGTCCGCCTCCGGACAGGCGGAGCTGTTGATCTGGTCAAACGCCACCGCGACCGCGTCGCTGAACATCCCGGCAGCAGCCGATGCGTTCAGCGTCGTCATCCGGGGGGACCAATGTCAGGGTGCCCCCCGCGCCGACGTCAGCGTGGATGCTCGCACCGTGTTCTCCGACCAGGTGTCGTCGACGGCCTGGACCACCGTCGAGACGCGAGGGGCGTGGAGCGCGGGCAACCACACGGTCACCGTCACCTTCACCAACGACATCCAGGCTCCGGGTTGTGACCGGAATCTCCGCCTGGACACGGTGTCGTTCACTGCCTCCACGCCACCCACGCCCACGCCCGCGCCGACCCCCGGGAACCCGTTGGCCGGAACGAGCCTATGGAGCGACCCCACGTCCAACGCCCGCCAGGAGATGGCCCGGCGGGCCGGGGACCCTGCGGCGGTGGCCGATCTCCGCAAGATCGCCGATCAGCCCGGCACCGAATGGATCGGCGACTGGGTTGCGACCGGGAACGTGGCACAGCGGGTGCGTGGGGTCGTTGCCGCGGCGACATCGTCGGGCACCGTTCCCGTGCTGGCGTTGTACGCGATCCCACACCGCGACTGCGGCAGCTACTCCGCGGGCGGACTGGCCGATGCCGGGTCCTATGCCGCCTGGATCCGCCAGGTCCGGGACGGCCTCGGTTCCGGACGAGCCGTGATCGTGCTCGAACCCGATGCTCTCGCCCAGCTGGACTGCCTCCCCAGCGACGCCGACCGCCAGAGCCGTACCGCGATCCTGCGCGATGCCGTCTCGGTACTCGCGAGCGCTCCGGGTGCCGTCACCTATCTCGACGCCGGGACCTCGCGCTGGATCGGCGCCGACGAGATGGCTCATCGGCTACGGGACGCAGGGGTCGCCTCGACCCGCGGCTTCGCTCTCAACGTGTCGAACTTCGGGACCACCGCCGCCGAGGACGCCTTCGGGGACCAGCTGTCCTCGCGACTGGGCGGGAAGACCTACGTCGTCGACACCAGCCGTAACGGCAACGGCCCGGGTGACACCTGGTGCAATCCGCAGGGCCGGGCCCTGGGCGCTCGACCGACCACCGCCACCGGACACCCGGGCGCCGACGCGTATCTGTGGATCAAGCGCGTCGGTGAGAGCGACGGGGACTGTGGTCGAGGTGAACCCTCGGCGGGTACGTGGTGGGCCGATTACGCGATCGGATTGGCGCAGCGGGCACCCTGGTGAAGCCGACCGCAGCGCGCGCGGAGTCACCCCACGATCGATCAGCGCAGTGCGACATGGGCCATGTCGGACCATGTCGGACCATGTCGGACCATGTCGGACCACATCGCATCGCACGTGACCACCGCATCGGTCCCGATCCACCTCGGCGGCACCTGCCGACAGCACAACGGCTAGCGGTCGACCTCCGACACCTCGGACAGCGGGGCAGCCGCGGGCT
>JBPBQU010000527.1:0-1582 GCA_050955085.1 Janthinobacterium lividum
CGAACTGCGTCCCGCAGACCTCTCCGGCCAGCGCGACGATCTTCTGCAGCAGCGCCAGCGAGGCCTGCGCCCGCACGCGGGTGCGCAGGGCCAACGCGAGCCGCTGCGCCTCGTCGGCGGGGCGGGGTGCGCTGATCTCGACCTCCAGCGGCGCAGAGTCCACGACGGGTGCGGTGTCGGGAACAGACGGTGGGGTGCGCAGGGCTGTCAGCAGGTCCTCAGCCGGAACCGGGCGGGCGTAGTGGAAACCCTGCAGCACGTCGACCCCGAGCGTCATGACGAGGTCGGCCGTGCGGGCGTCCTCGATGCCCTCGGCGACGACCTCCATGCTCAGGCGGTGTGCGAGGTCGGTGAGGGCGCGCACGATCGCGGCGTCGGCGGGCGCCTTGGACGCGGCCTCGACGAACGTGCGGTCGATCTTCAGCTCGTCGACCTCGAGCTGGCGCAACATCGTCAGTGACGTGTAACCGGTGCCGAAGTCGTCGAGGGAGACCCGGGCGCCCGCGGCCCGCAGTGCCGCGAGGACCGCACCGGCTCCCACCGGGTCCTCGAGCAGCGCGCTCTCGGTGACTTCCACGGTCAGCACGGACGGTTCGAGGCGGTGCTCCGCGATGACCCGTCGCACCGTCTCGATGAGGGAGGGTTCGGTGAGGACGTTGGCCGAGACGTTCACCGAGACACCGAGGTCGTAACCGGCTGCGCGCCACTGCGCGCACTGCGCGACTGCGGTGCCCAGCACCCAGTAGGTGAGGGCGACGATCGCCTGGCTGCGTTCGGCCAGCGGGATGAACGCGCCGGGACCGAGCAACCCGCGTTCGGGATGCTGCCAGCGGACCAGGGCCTCGCTGCCCAGCAACCGGCCCGTCCCGGACGCGACGAGAGGCTGGTAGTAGACGCGCAACTGCCCGTCGGCGATGGCCGCGGGCAGTTCGGTCTGCAGCTGCAGGGCGTCGACGTCGAGGATGGCGGCACCCTCGGCGACGGCCACCCGTGCGGGCACAGTCGCCGCGGTCACCAGGGCGACGTCGGCGGCGGCCAGCAGGTCCTCGAGATCACAGCCGTGATCAGGCACGCACGCCACTCCGACGGACGTCTCGGGGCGCACCCGCAGACCGCGCCCCAGGCCACGGCCCTGCAAGGTGACGGGGTCCAGCAGCAGGCTGCGCAGGGCGATGCCCTCGCGGCGGCCCGTCTCGAGCGACCCCCCCTCGGTGCCGGTCGTGACGGGGCGGACCACCGCGAGCGCGTCGAGGCCCGTCCGGGCGACGACGGCGCCCGGGAGCTGCGCGAGACGGGCAGCGGATTCCGCGAGGACATTCTCGGCCGCGTCCGCTCCCAGGGTCAGGCGTAGTTCACGCAGGTCGTCGAAGTGGACGACGGAGACGGTTTCGCAGACCTCGACGGCACCCGCGAACCCCCGGAGGCGATCGGCGCAGAGATCCAGCAGTCCCGCCCGGTTGGGGACGTCCAGACTCGTGTCCCAGCTCGTGCGGCGCCCGGCCGCGAAGAGCACGGTGCGCACGACCAGGGTCGGGACCACCGTCGTGCAGGGAAGCATCGCGAGCCAGCCGACAGCCTGGGC
>JBPBQU010000528.1:0-1562 GCA_050955085.1 Janthinobacterium lividum
TTCTCGCGCGCGGCCACCGCGATCTGGACCTCGGAACCGGTGCCGATGAGGATCACCTGCGGGGTCGCGGCGGAGGCCTCCACCAGGAGGTAGGCCCCCTTCGCGGTGCCCCCCACGGATCCCCGGCCCGGCTGCGAGCGCTCGAACGTAGTGGGGTTCTGTCGCAAGAGCGCCGGCCCGGCGGGGCGGACGGTGGTCTCGAGGAGGGCGACCGGGGCCAAGCTCACGACTGTTCTCGGGTGTCCGTTCCCGGCGCGCTGCACGGCGGTCATCGCGCGGACCCGGACAGTGTCCACCGTCAGCTCATCGAGGTCGCTCCACTCGAGGCACTGCTGGCTCACGTGTCTCCTCCCGTGCGGACCAACCGGCCGATCAGCGCCGGGATGGCGGTGCGGACCTGGCGTGATCTGTTCTCATGTCCTTCGATCATCGCGGACCCCCGTTGAACGTCTCCGCGACGCCTTCGCGCCGGATCCGGGCGGGGTGCCCGGCCGGGTGGTCCGCAGCGAACCTCCGTTGTCGACCCGTTCACGTCGACCCGTTCACAAGGCGTTCGTCGTGCTGCATCCGTCCCTGGGTCGGCGTCGCCTTCACCTGCGGGGTGCGTTCACTCCTACGGTTCAACGTCAGCAGCTCCGACCTGGGTAGATCACCACATCTGGGAGCCTACTCTCAGCGCCCTCACGCGCAGCTTGCGGCGGGTCTGCCGGCTCGGCTCTGCCGCCAGGGATCGGGCGTGCCGGTCAACGACAGCGCGTAGCAGAGGCGTAGTGTTGCAACCGCCCCCTGCCACCTCGCCCCGAGGACACCGTGACCGTCGTCGACCCGCGTCTGCCCGACGCCCACGCGCACTCCCGGACCAGTCTGCTGAGTCGGGGGCGGCGCCAGCGACCCTCCCGGTTCCCGCGAGCGGCCGCTTACCTCGCACTGACGAAACCCCGGATCATCGAGCTCCTGCTCATCACGACGATCCCCGTGATGATCTTCGCCGACGGCGGTCTGCCGTCCTGGTGGCTCATGGTGACGACCTTCGTCGGGGGAGCTCTCGCCGCGGGCTGTGCCAACACCCTCAACTGCTACTTCGATCGCGACATCGACGCGCTCATGAAGCGTACGCAGAACCGACCGCTCGTCACGGGTGTGATCACCCCGTCCCGGGCTCTCGTCTTCGCGGTGGTCCTGGGGGCGGCGTCGGTGGCGATCTTCCTGACCTTCGTCAACGCGCTCTCCGCAGGCCTCGCGGTCGCCGCGATCGCGCTGTACATCGTCGGGTACACCCTGCTGCTCAAGCGCCGCACCTCACAGAACATCGTCTGGGGTGGTGTCGCCGGTTGCATGCAGGTGCTCATCGGGTGGACGGCTGTCCGGGGGTCGCTGGACTGGGCCCCGCTCGTCCTGTTCGGCGTCATCTTCCTGTGGACCCCGCCGCACTACTGGCCCCTGTCCGTGCGCTACCGCGAGGACTACGCCAACGCCGGGGTACCGATGCTTCCTGTGGTCGCGAAACCGACCACGGTGTCGCGTCAGATCATCTGCTACACCGTGGCCATGGTGGTCTGCTC
>JBPBQU010000529.1:0-1551 GCA_050955085.1 Janthinobacterium lividum
GAAGGCCTGCGCGGCGGCGATGGCGTCGGTCGTGGAGAACGCCACGTGCCCCGCGTCGAGTGGCTGTCCGCGCAGCATCGCCGCGGTGGGTGCGACGTTGAGCACGATGCGGACGGCGCCGTTGGGGGAGATCAGGGGCCGGCTGCGCACCAACCCCTCGGGGCCGGGGATCTCGCTCGGCGCAGCGGCTTCGAGACCGAGGACGGAGGAGAAGAACAGGGCCGCGGTGTCGAAACCCCCGAACTTCTGCGGCAGGGCGACGTGGTCGATCCCGGTGAACAGGGGGCCGCCCACGTCCAGGCTCGGATCGACGTCGGATCGCGCAGGAAGCGACAGGAAGTCGTCCAGCCAGTCGGGCGCTCCAGGTGCCGACGCACCGCAGAACTGGATCCAGGTCCCGTCGGGTGCCACGAGGGAGGGGATCTCGGTTTCCCCGGGTCCCACGGCGCGATGCACCACGGGGGCGAGCAGCTCCCGCGCCCGGTCGTGCAGTACGTGCGGGCTCGCGGTGCGAAAACCCAGTGAGGACACCTCGAGCGCCACGTCGGGGTCACGTTGGTTCACGACGACTCGCACGTCACCGTGGGAGAACAGGTCCACCGCCCCGCCGCGGTGCAGGCCATTGCGCGAGAAACCCAGCTGCTGCAACAACCCGGTCACAGCACCGGCGGACTCGGGTGACGTCGCGATCTCGACGAAGGCCCAGGACACCGGTGCGGGGGCGCTCGGCAGTGCGACGGCGCTGGAGTCGGCCTCCCCGAGCCCTTTCCGAGCCGCGCGGCGTGCGACACGATCCGCGAGGTGGCGCAGTGAGCGCATGCCGTCGAGGGCTGTGGTGCGGGGGTCGATCTGACGGAACAGGTCGTTGAACACCTCCAACGACACGGGTCCCCGGTAACCGGTGGCCAGTACGGCCTCGTGAAACCCCACCAGCTCGAAGGCGCCCTGACCGGGGAAGCAGCGGTGGTGACGGCTCCAGGGCAGGACGTCCATCGACAGCTGCGGGGCGTCGGCGACCTGGTAGAAAAACAGTTTCTCGGCGGGGATCTTCGCGATGTCGCCCGGGTCGTCCCCGCGGGAGAGGACGTGGAAGGAATCCACGCACGTCCCCAGCGACGGGTGGTCCACGGCATCCACGAGCCGTTGTGCGTGGCGGTAGTCCGCGACATGAGCGCCCCAGGCCAGTGCCTCGTAAGCCAGCCGCACACCGTGCCCCGCGGCCACCTCGGCCAGCACCCGCAGCTGCGCGGCCAGCTCGTCGTCGTCGCGGACGGCCCCCGCGTGCACGGACGAGCACACCAGCAGCAGATCGCAGCCCAGCGCGCGGGTCACCTCGCATTTACGGTGCATCCGGTGCACCGAGCGGGCGAGGCCGGCGGGTTCGGTGGCGTCGGGATCGCGGAACGGTTGGGAGATGGCGATCGCGAGTCCGAGGTCACGCGCACGCTGCGCGACGACGGTCGGCGGTTCCGGCCAGCTGAGCAGGTCGGGTTCGAAGATCTCCACCGCGTCGAAACCCGCCGCGGATGCTGCCTCCAACTTTTCCGGCAG
>JBPBQU010000530.1:0-1550 GCA_050955085.1 Janthinobacterium lividum
CGCTATACCGAGTTGCCCGAGGATGCGCTCGTGCTGGTGTGCGACTGGGGTGCGCACACCTTCGAGTGCTCCGTCCAACAACACGTGGGCGGGGGCTGGCGCGAGATCGGCGCCCCCGACGGGGTCGAACGCCTCGGTGGAGCCGATGTCGACGAAGCCCTCTTCACCCTCCTGGACCTGCGGTGCGCGGGGGCGCTGACCCGGTTGCGCGGGGGGAATGAGAAGGAGCGGCAACTCGCGGCTGAGGTCCTGGACCGTTGCCGAGAGGGTAAGGAGGCGCTGTCGGCGGTCCCGGCGACCGTGGTGGAGGTGCCACTGCCAGGTGAGCTGCACCGCGAACTCGTGACCCGTTCCGATGTCGAAGGCATCACCGAGCCCCTCCTGGAACCGGCACTGGCGGCCGTCGCGCGTTGCCTGCAGAGCGCCGGGATCAGCGCCGGAGACCTGCACACGGTCGTCCTCGTGGGCGGTTCCGGGCAGGCCCCGGTCCTGACCCGGATGCTCACGCGCGCGCTCGAGCGGCCGGTGCACCTCCCGTCGCGGCCGGGGGCCGAAACCGCACTGGCGGCGGCGGAGTGGGGTCCTGCGTGCCCTGAGAGCGCCGGGGTCGAGGCACCCGCCCTCCAGAGAGACGTCGTGACCCTCCCCCCCGAGGAGGACGACCACGCGGGGAAGTTCGAGGAAGATCCGCCACGCCTTGTCGAATTGGTGGTGGCGGGAGCCGGACCCCACACCGCCACCGGATCGGTAGCCGCCTTCCCGTCGCAGGTACACGTCGCGCCCACGGGCCTTCCGACGTCGCGTGACGGGTCCACGCGCTGGGAGGACCACGGGGAGAGGCCCAGATCCGCCCCGCAGGAGCCCACAGATCCAGCACGCTCCGCAGACCCGAGCCGCTCGACAGACACGGACTACCACCCAGACCCGGCCCAACCTGCGCATTCGGCCCACCCCAGGGATTCGGCGCACCCCAGCACCGCGGGCCACCCCAGTAGTGCGGGCCACTCCAGAACCGCAGGCCGCCCTGGCGGCTCCACCCCCGCCCGTCAGCAGGTCCGGCGCGCCCTTCCCCACCCCAGGAACTGGAGCCGGCCGCTGCTGACATCGCTGGTCGTGGGGGTGGTAGCGGTCTCGGCCACTGCGCTCGTTCTTGCCGCTGCCCTTCACGGCGACGACCGGACGAGGACGACCGCCGCGGATCCTGGGTCGACTCCGGCGGGTACGGTGCTGCGCCGGGCGCGTACGGTGAACCCCACTCCCCCGACCCCCCTGCCGACGGTGACCGCAGTGACCACCGGAAACTCTTTGTCTCCTGCGACACCGGCCGCGCCGCTCACCCTTCCCGTCTCCACGCTCCCCACAGGTCAGGTGCAGTTGTGCGCCCAGGGAAATTACTCGGCCTACCTGCTCATCCCGCAACCGGCGTCGGGTGGCGTTGCCATGCCGAGTGTTGCCAGCCCTGTCGTGGCACCCGGGCAATGCTGGATGGCTCAGGTGCCCACGGGGGGTCAATCGGTGCAGATCTCCCTGTTCGCACGACGTGGCGACGG
>JBPBQU010000531.1:0-1516 GCA_050955085.1 Janthinobacterium lividum
GGTGCCGGTGCGTCACGCCGGCATCGACGTCGTCACGGCCGCGAGCATCGACGCCGTGCACCGTGGTGGTGCACAGGTGCACGTGTGGACGATCGACGACCCGCGCCAGATCAACGCGCTGCTCGATCTGGGGGTCGACGGGATCCTCACCGATCGCGCTGACGTCCTGCGCGACGTCCTGCGTTCGCGGGGGCAGTGGGTGGGATGAGCGACGTCCCTCTGTTGAGCGAGCCCACCGCGCTGCGCCGGGCCCGTCGCAGCTGGTACGTCTACGACTGGGCCAACTCCGGTTACGTCACGACGACCCAGACCGTTCTCTTCGCCCCGTACCTGACGGTGGTCGCGCGGCGCGCCGCGTGCCCGGGGCTGCCCAGCGGGCAGACCTGCACCTCGACGTTGTCCGTGCTCGGTATCCCGGTGGCCCCTGGGTCGCTCGCGCTCTACACGATCACCGTCGCGACCCTGCTGTCGGCACTGCTGCTGCCCTTCGTCGGCGCCATCGCCGACCGCACCCGGCATCGTCATCGCCTCCTGGGGGGATTCGCCTGGGTGGGCGCAGCCGCCGGCACCGCGATGTTCTTCCTCGGTGGTGACCGCTGGTGGCTCGGTGTCGTCCTCGCCCTCGTTGCGACCGTGAGTCTGGTGTGCTCGCTCGTGATCAACGACGCACTGCTGTGCGACGTCTCCCCGCCGGCGGAACGCGACAAGACCTCCTCACGTGGTTGGGCCGCCGGTTACCTGGGTGGTTTCCTGCTCCTGGGCGCGAACCTCGCCCTCGTCTCCTCCCCCGCCACCCTCGGCCTGGACGAGGAGGGCGCCGTCCGGGTGTCCCTGGCCTCGGCGGGGTTGTGGTGGGGCCTTTTCACGATCATCCCCGTGCTGGGGTTGCGCCGGCTGCCGCCCCGCCCGGTCTCCCGGGGTCGAGGTTCGGCCTCCGGGAATCGCGGGGCGCTGCTGGCCCCGCTGCGCCAGCTCGTCGTCACCCTGCGGGGACTACGGGCCTACCCCCAGGTCCTGCGCTTCCTGCTCGCCTACCTCATCTTCAACGACGGCATCCAGACCGTGGTCGCTGCGGCCAGCGTCTACGGCTCCGAGGAACTCGGCTTCTCCTCCAGCCAGCTCATCACCACCGTCCTGCTCGTCCAGGCCGTCGCCTTCGGTGGGGCGCTCCTCTTCGGCAGGGCTGCGGGGCGCTTCGGAGCCAAGCCGGTCGTCCTCGTCGGCCTGCTCCTCTGGGTCGTCGTCGTGCTGGCCGCGTTCGCCGTCCCCCGTGGTGCCTTCTCGACCTGGCTGGCTCTGGCGGTCCTGATCGGTCTCGTCCTGGGTGGCACCCAGGCGCTGGCGCGTTCGCTCTTCAGTCGGTTGGTCCCGGTCGGGGCCGAGGCGGAGCACTTCAGCCTCTACCAGGCCGGTGAACGCGGAACGAGCTGGTTGGGGACTCTCGTCTTCGGGTTGGTGGCGCAGGTGAGCGGGTCCTACCGTCCAGCCCTGGTAGCGCTGCTCGCCTTCTTCGTCG
>JBPBQU010000532.1:0-24431 GCA_050955085.1 Janthinobacterium lividum
TTCGAATCCCACCCAGGGCACCTGAACAGCGGCGCCGCCCTGTTGGGCGGCGCGGCATCGGTGAACCACTTGGCATCGATCGACGACCTGGGTACAGACGCCTGACGCTCGGCGCATGCTTCCTACCTCGACCGATGCCTACGGCGCGTTTCCCTGATCGGGGCTGTCGCACCTCGCACCGACCGACATCAGGTGCCGAGCTTCTGTGCCTGCCTTACCGACAACCTCGGCACCCACCGATGACGGCGTCGCGGGGAGAGTGGGCCGACCGGCCCACTCCCCCCGCGAAGCCCGACATCACGCGTAGGCCTGGCTCATCCCGCTGGTCGCGTCTCCGATGCGGTGGACACGAACGGCGTTCGTGGAGCCGACGATGCCCGGAGGGGCCCCCGCGACGATGACGACGAGGTCACCCACAGCGCACGTCCCCATCTCCTGCAGCCGCGCGTCGACCTCCTTGACCATCTGGTCGGTGGTGGCGATGAAGGGCGCGAACTGCGACTCCACACCCCAGCTGAGTGCGAGACGACGGCGCACGGCGTGATCAGGGGTGAAGGCGAGCAGGGGAATGGAGGAGCGGAGGCGGGAGAGGCGGCGCGCGGAGTCACCCGACTGGGTGAAGGTCACGAGCAGCTTCGCCCCGAGCTGCTTGCCGATCTCGGAGGCCGCGAGGGTGATCGCGCCACCCTTGGTGTGCGGGACGGAACCGAGAGCCGCGATGCGCTCGGCACCGTGGGTCTCGGTGTTCTCGATGATGCGGGCCATGGTGCGCACGGCTTCGAAGGGGAAGGCCCCGACGCTGGTCTCACCGGAAAGCATGAGGGCGTCGGCACCGTCGAGGACAGCGTTGGCGCAGTCGGAGGCCTCCGCGCGGGTGGGGCGCGGACTGAGGATCATCGATTCCAGCATCTGGGTGGCGACGATGACGGGTTTGGCCTGACGGCGGGCCAGCTCGATGGCGCGCTTCTGGACGAGCGGCACCTCCTCCAGCGGCAGTTCCACCCCGAGGTCACCGCGGGCGACCATGATCCCGTCGAACGCGGCGACGACCTCGACCAGGTTCTCGACGGCCTGCGGCTTCTCGACCTTGGCGATGATGGGCACGGTGATGCCCTCTTCGTCCATGATCCGGTGCACGTCGTCGGCGTCGGCGGCGGAGCGGACGAAGGACAGCGCCACCATGTCGACACCGAGCTTGAGGGCGAAGCGGAGGTCGTCGATGTCCTTCTCGGACAGGGCGGGGACGCTCACGGCCACGCCGGGGAGGTTGATGCCCTTGTTGTTGCTGACGGGGCCGGGGACGGCGCACCGGGTGGTGACCCGGGGGCCGTCGACGGCCACGACGTCGAGCCCCACCTTGCCGTCGTCGATGAGGATCCGGTCGCCCACGGTCACGTCACCGGGGAGACCCGAGTAGGTGGTGGAGGACACCTCCTTGGTACCCACGATGTCCTCGGTCGTGATGGTGAAGATGTCACCCACGGCCAGCAGGTAGGGGCCGTCGGCGAACTTTCCGAGGCGGATCTTTGGGCCTTGGAGGTCGGCCAGGATCCCCACGGACCGACCAGACGCCTCCGCGGCGGCCCGTACCCCCTCGAAGTTCGCCCGGTGATCGTCCTGCGATCCGTGGCTCAAGTTCAATCGGGCAAGGTCCATCCCGGCGTCCACCAGCGCCCGCAACCGCTCGTCGCCGGCCACAGCCGGTCCGAGGGTGCAGACGATCTTCGCTCTGCGCATACCCCGACCTTATTGCGCCGCGAGCCCTCCTCGGTGCCGGGGCACCTCGCGACCACGAGGATTCACCTCATCTTCGCTTCGCATGTCCTGACATGAACCCTGCAGCGTGACGCCCACATTGCCGCAGAGCCTTCCAGGCAGTGCTCGCCCGGAGGTGGTGAAGCAGGAGAAGTGCCCACCACCGCGACGTGGCGGCGCCGTGACCGCCACGGCCCGGGACGACTAAGCGGTCAGTGGCCTCGCGTCCGCCCTGATGGGCGAGGGGAGGGCGGTGTCCCCCATCAGGAACTCGTCGACCGCGGCCGCGCAGGCACGACCCTCAGCGATGGCCCACACGATGAGCGACTGACCGCGCCCGGCGTCACCGGCGACGAAGACGCCCGGGGTTCGCGCGGCATAACCCGGAGTCCGGGTGAACCGGGTCCGCTCATCGGTGGCGAGGCCGAACTGGCCGACGAAGTCACCGCCCTCGGGGCCGCTGAACCCGATCGCGAGCAGCACGAGCTGAGCGGGTAGGTCCTGCTCACTGCCCTCGATCGGCGTCCAGGTGCCGTCCACCTTCTCGACCTCGACGAGCCGCAGCGCACTCACGCTGCCGTCGTCCCCGATCAGCGCCCGGGTGGACGCCGAGAACACCCGGTCACCACCCTCCTCGTGGGAGGAGGACACGCTGAGCACCTTGGGCATCGTCGGCCACGGTTCGTGCCCGGCCCGCTCCCCGGGGGCCTGCGGGTAGATGTCGAGCTGCGTCACCGACCTCGCCCCCTGGCGCAGAGCCGTCCCGTAGCAGTCGGACCCGGTGTCACCACCGCCGATGATCACCACATCGAGACCGGCCGCGTCGATGTAGTCCGCTGGTCGCGCCTCCCCCACCGCGATCCGGTTGGTGGGGGGCAGGTACTCCATCGCCTGATGGATACCGGCCAGTTCCCGACCGGGCAGGTCGACGTCGCGGGCCACTGTCGCGCCGGTGGCGATGACCACGGCGTCGTAGCGTTCCCGTAACTGCTCACCCGTGATGTCGCTACCGATCGCGACACCGGGGCGGAAACGGGTGCCTTCTGCCGCCATCTGTGCGAGACGGCGGTCGAGGACGGCACGCTCCATCTTGAACTCGGGGATCCCGTAGCGCATCAGGCCCCCGATCTTGTCGTCGCGCTCGAACACCGCGACGGTGTGACCCGCCCGCGTGAGCTGCTGCGCGGCGGCGAGTCCGGCCGGGCCGGAACCCACGACGGCGACCGTCTTCCCCGTGAGGCGTTCCGGCGGACGCGGTTCGAGCCAGCCACGCTCGGCCGCGTTCTCGGCGATCATCACCTCGACCTGCTTGATCGTCACGGGCGGCTGGTTGATGCCCAGTACGCAGGCCGACTCACACGGGGCAGGACACAGTTTCCCGGTGAACTCCGGGAAGTTGTTCGTGGCATGCAGTCGTTCGGCCGCCTCGTGGAAATCACCCCGACTGACCAGGTCGTTCCACTCCGGGATGAGGTTTCCCAGCGGACAGGCGTTGTGACAGAACGGGATACCACAGTCCATGCAGCGACCGGCCTGTCGTTTCAACTGGTCGTCGTTCTGCTTCTCGTAGACCTCACGCCAGTCCATCAGCCGCAGCGGCACGGGACGACGAGGCGGGAGTTCACGTTCCCGGACCTTCAGGAAACCGCGGGGATCAACCATGAGAAGCCTCCATGATGCGGGTCATCGTGGCCTCGGAGTCGGGCTCGAGACCGTCACTGACGGCCTGGGCCCGCACGGCCATGACGCGACGGTAGTCACGCGGGACGATGGTCGAGAATCGCTGCCGCGCAGACCCCCAGTCGGTGAGCAGCTTGGCCGCGATGGTGGAGTCGGTGTGGTCGCGGTGGGCCACCAGCAGATCGTGCACCGAGGCCGCAGCCTCGTCGTCCATGGGTTGCACGTCGACCATGTCACGGTTCACCCGCCCCTCACGCAGGTCGAGCACGTGGGCGAAACCACCGGACATCCCTGCGGCGACATTGCGCCCGACCCGCCCGAGGATGACGACCTCGCCACCGGTCATGTACTCCAGCGCGTGATCACCCACACCCTCGACGACGGCGGTCGCCCCGGAATTGCGAACGCAGAAACGCTCGCCCACCTCACCGCGCAGGAAGATCGACCCGCTGGTGGCACCGTAACCGATGACGTTGCCGGCCACGATGTCGCGTTCGCGTGAACCCGTGCACCGGTCCGGGCGGACGACGATGGTGCCCCCGGACAATCCCTTGCCGACGTAGTCGTTGGTGTCACCGAACAACCGCAGCGTGATGCCGCGCGGCAGGAACGCACCGAGGGACTGCCCCCCGGACCCCGTCAGGGTCACGTCGATCGTGCCGTCGGGTAGACCCTCCTCGCCGTACGCCGACGTGACCGCATGACCCAGCAGGGTTCCGACGGTGCGGTTGACGTTGCGCACGGGCAGTTCGATCGATACCGGTGTGGCGTCGCGCAGCGCCCCGCTGGCGCGCTCGATGAGCACGTGGTCCAACGCCTTCTCCAACCCGTGGTCCTGCCCCTGCGAGCAGTACAGCGTGCTGCCCTCGGGCGGGGTCGGTGCGTACAGGATCGGCGAGAGATCGAGACCGGATGCCTTCCAGTGCGCCACCGCGCGGCGGGTGTCGAGCAGTTCGACGTGCCCCACGGCCTCCTGGATCGAGCGGTAACCGAGTGAGGCCAGCAGTTCGCGGACCTCCTGGGCGAGGTACTCGAAGAAGGTGATGATGTATTCGGCCTTGCCGGTGAACCGCGCCCGCAGTTCCGGGTTCTGCGTGGCGACCCCGACGGGGCAGGTGTCCAGCTGGCACACGCGCATCATGATGCAGCCCGAGACGACGAGCGGGGCGGTCGCGAACCCGAACTCCTCGGCACCGAGCAGGGCCGCGATGAGGACGTCGCGCCCCGTCTTGAGCTGACCGTCGACCTGCACCGAGATCCGGTCGCGCAAGCCGTTGACGACGAGGGTCTGCTGGGTCTCGGCCAACCCGAGTTCCCAGGGACCGCCCGCGTGCTTGAGGCTCGTCAGGGGGGCCGCACCCGTCCCGCCGTCGTGGCCGGAGATGAGGACGACGTCGGCCTTGGCCTTGGACACCCCGGTCGCGACCGTACCGACGCCGACCTCGGAGACGAGTTTCACATGCACCCGCGCCGTGGGGTTGGCGTTCTTCAGGTCGTGGATGAGCTGGGCGATGTCCTCGATGGAATAGATGTCGTGGTGCGGTGGCGGCGAGATCAGCCCCACCCCCGGGGTGGAGTGCCGGGTCCTGGCGATGTTCGGGTACACCTTGTGCCCGGGCAGCTGACCGCCCTCCCCGGGTTTCGCACCCTGGGCGACCTTGATCTGCAGGTCGCTCGCGTGCGTGAGGTAGCTGCTCGTCACCCCGAACCGGCCCGAGGCGATCTGCTTGATCGCGGAGTTGCGGACGGGGTCGATGAGTCGGTCGGAATCCTCCCCGCCCTCACCCGTGTTCGACTTCGCCCCCAGCCGGTTCATGGCGACGGCGAGGACCTCGTGGGCCTCCTGGCTGATGGAGCCGTAGCTCATCGCACCGGTGGAGAATCGCTTGACGATCTCGCTGACGGGTTCGACCTCGTCGACCTCGACCGGTTCGCGCACGCCCTTCTTCAACTGCAGGAGACCGCGCAGCGTCATCAGTCGCTCGGACTGCTCGTCCACCCGGGCGGTGTAACGGCGGAAGAGCGACTCGTTGCGCTGACGCGTGGAGTGCTGCAACTGGAAGACGGTCTCGGGGTCGAACAGGTGCGGTTCGCCCTCCCGTCGCCACTGGTACTCGCCCCCGGTCTCGAGACGGCGGTGGGCTCGTTCCTGGCCCTCGACGGGGTACGCGAGGCGGTGCCGCTTGGCGACCTCCTCCGCGAGGACATCGAGACCCACCCCGCCGAGACGGGAGGTGGTGGCGGTGAAGTACTCGTCGACGAGGGTCTGGGAGAGTCCGAGCGCCTCGAAGACCTGCGCCCCGCGGTAGGACGCGACGGTCGAGATGCCCATCTTGGACATGACCTTGAGGACACCCTTGCCGAGCGCCTTGATGAGGTTGCGCACCGCGGTCTGCGCGTCCACGTTGACGATCACGCCGGTACGCACCAAGTCCTCGACCGTCTCCATGGCGAGGTAGGGATTGATCGCGGCCGCGCCGTAGCCGATGAGCAGCGCGACGTGGTGCACCTCGCGCACGTCACCGGCCTCGACGACCAGGCCGACCTGGGTGCGCAGCTTCTGGCGCACCAGGTGGTGGTGGACCGCGGAGGTCAACAGCAGGGACGGGATCGGCGCGAGCTCGGCCGTGGAATCGCGGTCGGAGAGCACGACGAAGACGGCGCCGTCGGCAATCGCGCGAGAGACCTCCGCGCGGATCTCCTCGATGCGCCGGGCGAGTTCGGCCCCGCCCCCCGCGACCCGGTAGAGGCCCTTGACCGTATGGGTCGTACGACCGGGGTTACGACGGTCCTTGTCGATGTGCACGATCTTGGCGAGCTCGTCGTTGTCGATGACCGGGAACGGCAGCACCAGTTGGTGGCAGTGCGCCGCCGACTCGGAGAGGAAGTTCTGCTGCGGGCCGGCGATCGTGATGAGCGAGGTGACGAGCTCCTCGCGGATCGCGTCCAACGGCGGGTTGGTGACCTGCGCGAACAACTGCGAGAAGTAGTCGAAGAGCACGCGAGGACGGTCGGAGAGGACGGCGAGCGGGGTGTCGGAACCCATCGACCCGATGGGTTCGGCCGCCGCGCGCGCCATCGGCGCGAGGATGAGCCGTAGCTCTTCCTCGGTGTAACCGAAGGTCTGCTGACGACGCGCCACCGAGGCGTGGGTGTGCACGATGTGCTCACGCGGCGGGAGGTCGCCGAGGTGCACGACGTTCTTCAACCACTCCGCGTAGGGCTGCGCGGCGGCGAGCTCGGCCTTGACCTCCTCGTCGTCGATGATCCGCCCCTGGGCGGTGTCGACGAGGAACATCTTGCCCGGAGCGACCCGGCCGCGGGTGACGACCGACGCGGGGTCGAGGTCGAGCACACCCACCTCGGAGGCGAGCACGACGAGACCGTCGTCGGTGACCCAGTAGCGCGAGGGACGCAACCCGTTGCGGTCCAGCACCCCGCCGATGACGGTGCCGTCGGTGAAGGTGAGGTTGGCCGGCCCGTCCCAGGGTTCGGAGAACATCGAGTGGAACTCGTAGAAGGCCCGCCGGGCCGGGTCCATCTCGGTGTTGTTCTCCCACGCCTCGGGGATCATCATCAGCACCGCGTGCGGCAGCGAACGACCCGAGAGGTGCAGCAGTTCGAGCACCTCGTCGAAGGACGCGGAGTCGGAACCCGCGGTGGCGCAGACCGGACCGAGTCGCTGGACGTCACCCGGGATCAGTGGGGTGCTCATGGTCGACTCGCGCGCCGCGGTCCAGTTGCGGTTGCCCTTGACCGTGTTGATCTCGCCGTTGTGCGCGATGGTGCGGAACGGGTGCGCCAGCGGCCACGACGGAAACGTGTTGGTGGAGAAGCGGGAGTGGACCAGACCCAGTTCGGAGGTGAACCGCCGGTCGGAGAGGTCGGGGAAGAAGGGTTCCAGCTGCCCCGTCGTGAGCATGCCCTTGTAGACGATCGTGCGTGCCGAGAGCGACGGGAAGTAGACACCGAGGTCACGCTCGGCGCGCTTGCGCACCGCGTAGACGCGGCGATCGAGCTCGATGCCCGTCTCGCCCGCCTGGCCGACCAGGAACACCTGGGCGAAGAACGGCATGCAGGCCCGCGCCTGGTTGCCGACGAGATCGACGGTGACGGGGACGTCACGCCACCCGAGCACGTCGACGTACTCGGAGGCGGCGATCTCCTGGATGCGCTCCACGGCGTGGGCGCGCTCGGCTTGCTCGAGGGGCAGGAAGGCGTTGCCGACCGCGTAGGCACCCTTGGCGGGGAGCTGGATGCCGAGGTCGGCCGTGACGGCACGCAGGAACTCGTCGGGGACCTGGGTGAGGATGCCGGCGCCGTCCCCCGTGTTGGTCTCGGCACCGACCGCACCGCGGTGATCGAGGTTGCGCAGCGCCGTGAGGGCGTGTTCGACGATGTCGTGGCCGGGTTCGCCGCGCATCGTCGCCACGAAAGCCACCCCGCAGGCGTCGTGCTCGTTCGCCGGGTCGTAGAGCCCGGCCTCGGCAGGGAACGACGCGAACGGCAGCGGCCGGACCGCGGGGGCCGCCTGGTGCGACGCGAAGAATTGCGACATGGGGTGCACCGTCCTCGGAGCGAGGCCCGCGAGGACCTCGATGAACAGGGGGTCTCTCGGCGGATCTCTCGAGTGCGGGTCGCCTCGTCGAACCGGGTGAGTCTCTTCGAGAGGGACGGCCCGCCTGGCACGACGGAACATCCCTGAACGCGGGGCGGCGCCGGCCTGCGTTCATCTCACTGTAACGCGAGGGACGACGGGTCGAAACGCATCCCGACGATCCACGACGTCACACCCGGGTCACGAATCGGCGGGTTTGTGCCTTTGTTCCCGGGGGTCCGAAGCATTGATCACGGATTGTTCATCCTTTTGAAGCACAGAGTCACCAGAGCTCAAGCTGAGACTTTCCGAACCCGTCAGACGCCCCCGGACGAGCACCTCGTCCCGCACCCCCCGGTACCTGCGCCGCGACCGGACGAAAGCCACCAGAGCCACGACGAAGACGATCCCGGCGACCCAGGTGTTCACCCGAAGCCCGAGGATGTGGTTCGCGTCGTCGATGCGCAGCGCCTCGAACCAGGACCGGCCGGCGGTGTAGAGCACCACGTAGAGCAGGAAGGCCTGACCGTGCCGGAAGCGGAACCGGCGGTCGAGCAACACGAGGGCACCCGCCGCGGCGAGGCACCACAGCGATTCGTAGAGGAACGTCGGGTGGAAGGTGCCCAGCACCTGCGGCCGACCGTCCGCGCCCAGCACGGCCTGGCCGTCCGCCTCGTTCCAGCGGTGGATGGTCAGCGCCCAGGGCAGGTCGCTGGCCCGGCCGAACAGCTCGTTGTTGAACCAGTTGCCCCAGCGCCCGCAGGCCTGGGCCACCAGCAACCCCGGCGCCACCGCATCCATCAGCGGCGGGAACCGGTAGCCGTGCCGGCGGCACGCGATCCAGGCCCCCACGGCCCCACCCGCGATGGCACCCCAGATCCCGAGACCGCCCTCCCACACGTAGAAGGCCCTGACGGGGTTCCCGCCCGCACCGAAGTACGCCTGCGGGGACGTGATCACGTGATAGAGCCGGGCACCCACGACGCCGAGGGGGACGGCCCACACCGCGACGTCGAGGATGAAGTCCTGACGCCCACCCTTGGCGCGCCAGCGACGCTCCGCGATCAGCACACCCACGACGATCCCGACGACGATGCACAGCGCGTAGGCGCGGATCGGGATCGGACCGAGATGCCAGACCCCCTGCGTCGGGCTGGGGATGCTCGTAGCCACCGCACTACCGACCGCGGTGCCGACCGCCGCGACGACGGACGTGCCGATCACGTCGTGGCCGCCGCGACCTGCTCGGTGAGGAACGTCGCACCGCTCGTGGGGTCGAGCAGCTTTTCGCTGCTGCCGTCACCACCCTGGGTCGGCTGCGCGATGTCGACGACGGTGCCATCGGTCTTGGTCAGACGCACCGTGGGGGTGCCTGTCACCTTCTGCGCGTTCATGGTCGCCGCCACCCGACGTACGTAGGCGGCGTAGGTGTGCTCGTCCAGCGCCGCGCGCCAGGCCGGGAGGTCCGCGACACCGGCCGCCTTCGCGAACGTCTGGAGCTCGTCGTCGGTGTACCCCGTGCCCTCCTGTGCAGGCTGGTTCGCGTACACCTGCTGCGTGTACTCGACGAACTTGCCTTGCGCGGCAGCCGCTGCAGCTCCCTCCGCGGCCCGCTGGGACGCGTCATTGGTGAAGTTGGCGTCCAGGAAGCTCAGGGTGTGCACGATGACCTTGGCCTTACCGTCCGCGGCGAGCTGCGGGTAGACGGTGCCGCTGGCGTCCTCGAACCTCTTGCAGACCGGGCACTGGTAGTCGAGCCAGATGTCCAACGTGGGTGCACCCGCTGCGGGAGTCCCGGCGAGGACGTAACCACCGTCGTCAGCCGTGACACCCGGCGGCGTGGCCCCCTCGGTGGTGTTCACCGCATCCCGCTGGCGGGCGACGAGGATGACGACGGTCGCGACGATCGCCAGGACGACGACGACCGCGATGCTGATGACGACCACTCGGCGGCTGCGCTCACGGGCGACCTCCTTGCGCCGCAGCTCGGCGGCCTTCAACCGGCGTGCCTCGCGAGGGTCCTCGGCCTGGGCGGCTCGGGCCGGGTGGCCACCGGGACGTTTGTTGGTGCTCACGAACTCTCCTCGCAGGTGGCCCCGGGTGGGGTCGCTCGAACGTCGGTCAACCGCCGCGGACGCCGGTGGCGAGCTGCGCGGCGAGTTCCTCGACGGCCCGCACTCCCGCGGTGGGGGAATCGGCCGCCAGGAGTCGCGCCACGAAGGCGGACCCCACGATGACGCCGTCGGCGTAGCGAGCCACCTCGGTGGCCTGCGCCGGCGTGGACACGCCCAGCCCCACGCAGACCCGCTCGGCACCGGCCGCGCGGGTGCGCTCGACGAGAGCGGCGGCCCCCGCACCCACGGTGGCCCGCGATCCGGTGACGCCCATGGTGGACGCCGCGTAGACGAACCCGCGACACGCCGCGGACGTCATCGCGAGGCGGGGGTCCGTCGAGCTCGGCGCGACGAGGAACACCCGTTCGAGCTCCTGCTCCTCGCTCGCTGCGATCCAGGCGGCTGCCTCGTCGGGGATCAGGTCGGGGGTGATGAGCCCCGCTCCCCCGGCGTTGGCGAGGTCGACGGCGAAGCGGTCGACCCCGTAGCGGTCCACCGGCGGCCAGTAGGTCATCACCAGGACCGCCGCTCCGGTCGCGGCGACCGCCTCCACGGCGTGCAGCACGTCCACGGGCCGGGTGTGTGCGGCGAGCGCCGCGTTCACGGCTTGCTGGATGGTGGGCCCGTCCATCGTCGGGTCGGAGTACGGCAACCCCAGTTCGACGATGTCGGCACCCCCGGCGACGGCTGCCTTGGCTGCCTCGACGCTGCCTCTCACGTCCGGGAATCCGACGGGCAGGTAGGCGACGAGCGCGGCCCGCCCCTCGGTCTTGGCCGCGTCGATGACCCCCGCTGCGGTCGTGGTGCCCGTACGTGCGGGCGAGTCCAGCGCGCTCACCAGCCCGACCCTTCGGTGTCCGCGGGCGCGTCCGAGACGCGTTCGATCTCCGAGGCGACCAGGTCGGCGTCGCTCACGAGGCCGAACCAGCGCGCTGCGGTGTCCACGTCCTTGTCACCGCGACCCGAGAGGTTCACGAGCAACACCGCGTCCGGGCCCAGTTCCTTCCCCAGCTGCAGGGCACCGGCGAGAGCGTGCGAGCTCTCGATCGCCGGGATGATCCCCTCGGTGCGGCACAGCAGCTTGAACGCCTCCATGGCCTGCGCGTCGGTGATCGGGCGGTAGTCGGCACGGCCGCTGGCACCCAGCCAGGAGTGCTCGGGGCCGACGCCGGGGTAGTCGAGACCCGCGGAGATCGAGTGCGACTCGATGGTCTGGCCGTCCTCGTCCTGCAGCACGAAACTGCGGGCCCCCTGGAACACGCCCGCGCTCCCGCCCGTGATCGACGACGCGTGCCGACCGGTGTCGATGCCGTCACCACCGGCCTCGAACCCGTAGAGCGCGACGTCGTGGTCGTCGAGGAACGCGTGGAAGATGCCGATCGCGTTCGACCCCCCACCGACGCAGGCCAGCACGGCGTCCGGCAACCGTCCGATGAGTCGCTGGACCTGCTCGCGCGCCTCGACCCCGATGATCCGCTGGAAGTCCCGGACGAGGACGGGGAACGGATGCGGACCGGCGACCGTGCCGAAGACGTAGTGGGTGGTGTCCACGGAGGCGACCCAGTCGCGGAACGCCTCGTTGACGGCGTCCTTGAGCGTTCTGCTCCCGGCCGTGACGGGGACGACCTCGGCGCCGAGCAGACGCATCCGCGCGACGTTGAGGGCCTGGCGCCTGGTGTCCTCCTCACCCATGTAGATCATGCACTCGAGCCCCATCAGGGCAGCGGCGGTCGCGGTCGCGACGCCGTGCTGACCGGCGCCCGTCTCGGCGATGACCCGTTGCTTGCCCATCCGCTTGGCGAGCAACGCCTGGCCGAGCACGTTGTTGATCTTGTGCGAACCGGTGTGGTTGAGGTCCTCGCGTTTGAGCAGCACCCGTGCCCCACCCGCGTGCGCCGCGAAGCGTGGCACCTCGGTGATGATGCTGGGGCGCCCCGAATAGGTGCGGTGCAGCTCGGCGAGCTCGGCGAGGAAGTCCGCGTCCGCCATGGCCGAGCTGTGTGCGGCGTCGATCTCGTCGAGGGCGGCCACCAGCGCCTCGGGGACGAATCGGCCGCCGAAGGCACCGAAGTACGGCCCGCGCTCGCCGAAGACTCCCGGCCCGGAGGTGGGGTGCGAGGTCTGCGCCAAGGCATCAGGGACCTGCGACAGGGTCACGGCCGGACCGCCTGGACGGAGGGGTGCGCGCCCGCGGCCACGAGGTCGGCGACCGCGCGGCGGGGGTCCTCACCCGTCACCAGGCTCTCCCCCACCAGGACGGCGTCGGCGCCCGCCCGGGCGAAGTCGACGACGTCACGGGGACCCTTCACCCCCGATTCCGCCACCCGCACGACCGAGTCCGGGATGAGCGGCGCGAGCCCGGCGAAGATGGAGTTGTCCACCTCGAGGGTCTTGAGGTTGCGGTTGTTGACCCCGATGACCTGGGCGCCGGCGTCCAGGGCGCGGGCGACCTCCTCGGCCGTGTGCACCTCCACGAGGGCGGTCATCCCGAGGGAGTGGGTGCGTTCGATCAGCGACACCAGGGCTTCCTGTTCGAGGGCGGCGACGATGAGCAGGAGCACGTCCGCACCCCAGGCCCGTGCCTCCCACAGTTGGTACGGGTCGACGACGAAGTCCTTGCGCAGCACCGGGATGTCGACCGCACATCGCACCGCGCGCAGGTCCTCGAGGCTGCCACCGAAGCGGCGCTGCTCGGTGAGGACGCTGATGACGCTCGCCCCGCCCAGCTCATACTGCGCCGCGAGCTCACCCGGCTCGGCGATGTCGGCCAGTGCACCCTTGGAAGGGCTCCGGCGCTTGACCTCCGCGATCACCTTGACGCCGCGCTGTTCGCTGTCGCGAGGCTTCAACAGGGCGCGGGCGTCCTTGGCGGCCACCTGCCGGTGCGCACGTTCCTTCAGCTCCGCCAGCGAGGTGCGTTCCTTGCGCAGCGCCATGTCCTCACGGACGCCGGCCAGGATGTCGTCGAGGACAGTCACAGCTGCAGGGTAGTCCCGGGTCCCCGGTGCTCGGTGCGCTCAGCGATCGTTGCCGTGCTCGGAGCGCACACCCGCGGGGGTTCCGTCGGACTTCTTCACGCCGTAGCCGGCCCTGGACAGGGCCGCACTGACGACCAACGAGGCAAGGATGACGGCGCCACCGATGATCCCCCAGAGCAGACTGGGGAACACGACGGCGAGGCAGAGGATCAGGAAGCCCGCGAGGCACGTCGCCACCCCGGCCCACGCCGCGACGCTGTGTCCGTGGCCGTGCTCGTCGACCACGTCAGCGCGCTGTTCGTCACCGTGGTGCTGGTCACCCTGCACAGCGTCCTGCGTGGTTCCGGGCTGGTCACTGGTCACGGTCGTGCTCCTCGCGGGTGGTGGATGGTGCTGTTCTCACGGTAACGGCGATCCTCACAGTACCGACGAGGTCACCGGGTGGGGTCCTCGCCGTGGGTGAGGGAGTCCCAGGCGGCGGCGGGGTCCTCACTGGGGCTCTGCGTCCTGCTCGCGCTCACGACGACGTGGGTGGTGGCGTCCCGCTCGTAGCGGGTGGAACTGCTCCAGCGGCCACCGCGGAGCAGCACACCCAGACCCGCCACGGTGACGAGAAGGCCGCCCGCCCCCGAGACCAGCGGCCACGGCCTGGTGGCGGCGTCGTCCGCCACGGCGTTGGTGCGCCCGCTCGCTTCTCGCGCCATCCCGGTGAGGGCGCTACCAGGAGACGAGAAGGCGCTGACGCTGGACACCACGACCCCGATCCCGCCCAGCAGCAGGACGATCGCGGCGATCGTGCGCGCGAGGCGACGGCCCAGCGTCGAGGCGACGACGGCCGCGAGGCTGACCAGTGCCAACGCCGTCGCGACGGGGGCGGCGTCTCGACCGTTCGCGAGGACGTCCGTGGTCCCGCTCGCCGTCCGCACCGAGCCGGAGACCCAGGTCGGTGCCCCCGCGGCCAACGCCAGCACCGCACCGACAGCTCCCAGCAGCAGCAGGGTCGCGCGCTTCACCCGCGGACCCCGACCACCGCGGGCAGCTCGTCGGCGTCGAAGCAGGTGTGCTCCCCCGTGTGACAGGCCGCCCCGACCTGGTCGACCTCGAGCAGCAGGGCGTCCCCGTCGCAGTCCAGCGAGACCTTCTTCACCCACTGCACGTGCCCGGAGGTGTCACCCTTGCGCCACAGCTGCCGGCGGCTGCGCGAGTAGTAGGTCGCCCGGCCCGTGTTCAGCGTGTGGGCGAGCGCCGTGTCGTCCAGCCACGCGACCATCAGCACCTCCCGGGTGTCGTACTGCTGCACCACGGCGCAGACGAGTCCGGCGGGATCCCGCTTCAGTCGCTCGGCGATCGCCGCGTCGAGACCTGGTCCGGATACTGCTGCGGGACGAACGGAGGGCACGACGGCATCGTCTCACCGTCCCCTTACGATCACCCCATGTCCGTCCCCGATGCCGTCCGCGAACGCCAGAGCCTGTGCGACGACGCCCTGGCCGCCGGTCCCGATGCGTCCACCCTCTGTGAGGGGTGGACGGTGCGTGACCTCCTCGTCCACCTCGTCCGGCGCGACGGAGGTCGCCGTCGCGACCTCGCCGGGTTGCCGTTCGACGCCTTGGTGAAGAGGTTCCGGTCGGGTCCCCCGGCCTTCTCCCCCGCCCGCTGGGCCCCTATCGACGCGTTGATGAACGGGGCCGAGTTCTACGTCCACCACGAGGACGTCCGCCGGGCACAGCCCGGGTGGGAACCCCGTGACGTGCCGCGCGCTCAGAGCGACGCGTTGTGGCGGATGCTCAAGCTGACGGGGCGGTTCGCGTATCGCAAGGCCGGTGTCGGTGTGGTGGTCGTCACCCCCGAGGGGCCGCGGACCGTCCTGCGCAGCGCGCCGACGGCGGTGACGCTGACCGGTCCCGTGCAGGAGCTCGTGCTGCACTCCTTCGGTCGGCGCTCCCGGGCCCGGGTCGAGGTCGGCGGGGTGCCCTCCGCCGTGGCGGCGTTCGAGCGCGCCTACCCCTGAGGGGCGTCATCGGATCGCTACGCCGGTGGCACGCAGCGCGGCCTTGACCTCGCCGATGGTCAACTGCTGGAAGTGGAAGACACTGGCCGCGAGGACCGCATCCGCACCAGCCTCGACGGCTGGTGCGAAGTGGTCGAGCGCGCCGGCACCGCCGCTCGCGACCAGTGGGACGCTGACCCGGGCGCGCACCTCGCGCACCATCTCCAGGTCGAAACCGGTCTTCGTACCGTCGGCGTCCATCGAGTTCAGCAGGATCTCGCCGGCACCGAGCTCCGCGGCGCGCGCGGCCCATTCCACCGCGTCCAGCCCCGTGCCGCGTCGACCACCATGGGTGGTGACCTCGAAACCGGATGCCGTCGTCGGCTCGCCGGCCAGGGTGCGCCGCGCGTCGACGGAGAGCACGAGGACCTGGGCCCCGAAACGGTGCGCGATCTCGGAGATCAACTCGGGGCGGGCGATGGCAGCGGTGTTCACCCCGACCTTGTCCGCACCGGCGCGCAGCAACCTTTCGACGTCGGCGACGGCACGGACCCCCCCGCCCACGGTGAGCGGGATGAACACCTGCTCGGCCGTGCGGGAGACGACCTCGTAGGTCGTCTCCCGCGAACCCGAGGAGGCGGTGACGTCGAGGAAGGTGAGCTCGTCAGCACCCTGCGCCTCGTAACGGCGGGCGAGCTCGACGGGGTCACCCGCGTCGCGCAGGTCGCTGAAGTTGACCCCTTTCACGACGCGCCCGGCGTCGACGTCGAGACAGGGGATCACTCGCACCGCGACGCTCACGGGCAGCAGGCTATCGGCGACGGTAGCGTCGACGCCCGTGAGCACCCCGACTCCCGCCGACACCTTGCACCTGCGTTCCGTCGACCACGCCGACGAGGCTGCCGTCGACCGCTGGGCGGTGGTCTCGCGGACCGCGTTCATGGGCCACCGTCCTGACGAGGCGGGCCGGGCCGCCCGGCGGGCCGAGGTGGCCGGGCACCGGTTGACGGCCGCCGTGGACACCTCCCGCCCGGACGAACCCGTCGTCGGCAGCTTCCGCTCCTTCGACACCGAGGTCACCCTGCCGGGTGCCGGGCCGGTGGGCGTCGACGCGATCACCACGGTGGCCGTGCTGCCGACGCACCGTCGCCGCGGTCTGCTGCGGGCGATGATGACGGCCGATCTGAACCGGGCGCGGGAATCCGGACAGGCGCTGGCCGCGCTCATCGCCCTCGAGGCACCGATCTACGGCCGGTTCGGTTTCGGGGCCGCGACGCGCTCGGCGACCTGGATCCTGGACGCGGACCGGGCCCGCTTCCGCCCCGACGCCCCCGGCGGCCCGGACGGTGGCGGCTACGTGAGCATGGCGGAGATCGAGAGTTCCCGCGACGTGTGTGCGCAGGTCCACGACGCGGCCCGCCGTTCTCGTGCCGGGGGTCTGCAACGCGACGCCGGGTGGTGGGAGGGGCGCGCCGTCCTCACCGGCCCCCGCGCGCTCGGTCCCACCGCGCACCTCGCGATGCATCACGACGCATCAGGGGCTGCCGATGGTTACGTCCTCTACGAGGTCAGCGAGGCATGGGAGGGCCGGGTGCCGACGTCGGCGGCCACGGTGGTGGACCTGATGGCCACCTCGGACGCGGCGTACCGGGACCTGTGGGAGTTCGTCGCCTCGATCGACCTCGTCCGCACCGTGCGCGCCGAGGACCGCTGCGTCGACGAGCTCCTGCCGCACCTGCTGCTCGACCCGCGCCACGCGCAGACCACGTCCGTCGACGACTTCCTCTGGCTGCGCGTCCTCGACGTCGCGGGGGCATTGGCCTCCCGGCGCTACCTGGGGTGCGGGTCGTTGGTGCTGCGGGTGGTGGACCGGATGGGTCTCGCCGACGCGACGGTGGCTTTGCACGTCGAGGACTCCCGACGCGGTGGCGACGGGTGGGCGTCGCCCGAGATCACCGCAAGCACGGCTGAGCCCGACGTCACCCTGGACGTCTCGGAACTCGCCGCCGTCCTGCTGGGTGGGACCTCCCCGATCGCCCTGCGCCGCGCGGGTCGCCTCGAGGCGTCGGCACCCGCGGCGTGGACGTTGCAGCAACTGCTCGCGACCCCCGAGGCACCGTGGTGTGCCACGTGGTTCTGAGCCTGCTCACGACCGCACAGGCCCTCGACGTCGTCGCCGACCGGTTGGCGCTCCTCGCACCACCCGCCGCGGGGCCCCTCGTGGTGGCGGTGGACGGGCGGTCGGGAAGCGGGAAGACGGACCTCGCCACCGCGCTGTCGACGCGGTTGACGGCCCCCGTCGTGCACATGGACGACCTCTACCCCGGTTGGGACGGGCTCCAGGCAGCTGTGGGCCTGCTCACCGACCTGTTGTGCCGCCTGCGATCCGGCGACGCCGTCCGTCAACCCGTCTGGGACTGGTCCCTCGCCCGCTACACCCGTGACGTTGCGCTGCCCCGTTCCGGGATCCTCCTGATCGAGGGTGTGGGAGCGGGTTGCGCGGGCGAGGTCGACCTGCTCGTCTGGATGCAGGCCGACACCGAGGTCCGCCGGGAACGGGCGCTGGCCCGCGACGGGGAGACGTTTCGCCCGCACTGGGAACGCTGGGGGCAGCAGGAGGAGACCGTGTTCCGAACCCGGCACGTGCGTACGGACGCGGACCTTGAGTTCGCGACGCACCGTCGGGCAGAGCACGGTCCGCTCTGGGAACTGTGCGGAGGAGGTGACTGAACGCCGGAGCCGGGACCAGATCGGGACGCCTGCACGATCCACCTCGAAGGTGTCCTCGGTCCCGCTCAGTCCGGCGCGGTGTGCGGCGCCCGCGCGTCGACGAGCCGGGCCAACCGCATCGCCTCACCGCGGGCATGTTCCCCGTCGGCACGCTGGACGGCCATGACGGCGAGGTTCTCACCGTCGTCGAGGTCCAGGGTCAACCAGGGCTCGGCCCCCCCGAAACGCACCGCGACGATCTCACCCCACTCCACCCGACGAGTGAACACCACGTTGCGGACGACGAGTGCGTCATCGGTCGCCAGTGCACGCACCGTCACCAACCGTACGAGGACGGCCGCGACGAGTATCCCGAACATCAGGGCGAACGCGGTGTCCGTCCCCGTCCAGCCCGAGTCGGGTGCCCTTGTCAACGCGATCGACATCCCGAGCATCACCAGCGGGAACAGGACCGCGCAGACGAGCCCGACGGCGCGGGCCTTTCGCGGCCTGAAGGTCGGCAGTTCGCTGCTCGCCATCACAGGTCAGAGACGGCAGGCGTGGATGCTGGTCACCAGGATGGCGCGGGCACCGAGGTCGTAGAGGTCGTCCATCGTCTGGTTCGTCGCGGCCTTGCGCACCATGGCACGGACGGCGACCCACTCGGGGTTCGTCATGGGTGAGATCGTCGGGGACTCCAACCCCGGGGTGATCTCACAGGCCCGCTCCACGAGGTGCTTCGGACAGTCGTAGTCGACCATGACGTACTGCCGGGCCACCAGGACGCCCTGCAGACGACGCAGCAGGACCTCGACCGCGGGGTCGCTCCCGGCTCCGGCCTGGCGCACGAGAACCGCCTCGGAGGTCAGGATGGGGTCACCGAAGACCTCCAGGCCCGCGGCGCGCAGCGTGGTCCCCGTCTCGACGACGTCGGCGATCACGTCGGCGATGCCGAGGGCGACGGCGGTCTCCACGGCCCCGTCGAGGTGCACGACGTCCGCCGAGACACCGTGCTCGGCGAGGTGCTTGTCGAGCAGAGCGGAATAGCTGGTGGCGATGCGCTGGCCCTGGAGGTCGCTCACCGAGGCCGCCGTGCCGGGGCGACCCGCGAAGCGGAAGGTGCTGCGCGCGAAGCCGAGGGAGAGGACCTCGTCCGCGGGGGCCAGCGAATCGAGCAGCAGGTCACGACCGGTGATCCCGACGTCGAGGGTGCCGGAGCCGACGTAGAGCGCGATGTCACGCGGGCGGAGGAAGACGAACTGCGCGTTGTTGTCCGGGTCGTCGAGGATCAGCTCCCTGGACTCACGTCGCTGGTTGTACCCGGCCTCACGCAACATCGCGCTCGCGGCCTCGGACAGCGACCCCTTGTTGGGAACGGCGATGCGGAGCACGGAATGGTCCCTCTCATCGGTGGACACGTCAGTGGAGACGGGTCGGTGGAGCGGGTCGGTGAAGGGGGTCACAGGTGGGTGAAGACGTCGTCGAGGCTCAGACCACGCGCGATCATCATCACCTGCAGGTGGTAGAGGAGCTGGGAGATCTCCTCCGCCGTCCGCTGCTCCGACTCGTACTCCGCCGCCATCCACACCTCGGCGGCCTCTTCGACCACCTTCTTGCCGATGGCGTGCACCCCGGCGTCGAGTTCGAGGACCGTCGCCGATCCGGCGGGGCGGGTGCGGGCCTTCTCGCTCAGCTCGGCGAACAGGGTGTCGAAGGTCTTCACGTGGAGGAAGTCTAGGCCGCGTCCGGCGCTGAGCCGGCCCACCCCCGACGTGGACTCACCCGCGCGGCAGCGCGGCGACGTCGCGCAACGCGACGACCGTCTCGAGAGCGGCGATGACGGCCTCGCGGCCCTTGTCCTCACGCGATCCACGCAACCCCGCACGGTGCAGGGCCTGGGCCTCGTTGTCGACGGTGAGGACACCGAACCCCACCGGCACCCCGGTGCTCACCGCGACCTGGGCCAGACCGTTCGTCGCGGCGTTGCACACGAACTCGAAATGCGGTGTGCCGCCGCGGATGACCACCCCGAGGCAGACGAGCGCGTCGAAACCCTGACGGGCGAGACGGGCGGCGGCGACGGGAAGCTCGAAGGCCCCCGGCACCCGCACCTCGGTCACCTCGGTGACCCCGGAGTCATCGAGAGCCCGGCGGGCGCCCGCGAGCAGCCCCTCCATCACCTCGGAGTGCCAGCGGGCCGCGACGACCGCCACCTTCAACCCGCTGCCGTCGACCTCGATCTCGGGGCTTCCGTCACCGCTCATGCCTGGTCCTCCTGGTGGTTCGTGGCGATCTGCTTCGTGGGGATCTGCTCGGTGGAGAGGTAGGTCGCCAGGTCCGCGATGGTCAGGACGGGGACGTCATGGCACCGACCGAGCTCGACGATCTGCTCCCACCGTGACAACGAGCCGTCGTCCTCGACTATCTCGGAGATCAGCCCGACAGGGGCGAGTCCGGCGAGTCGGCACAGGTCGACCGCAGCCTCGGTGTGCCCGGGGCGCTCCAGTACCCCGCCGGGGCGGGCCCGTAGCGGGAACACGTGGCCGGGGCGGATCAGGTCGCCGGGTGCGCTCGCGGGGTCGGCCAGGACCTGCGCGGCGCGCGCCCGGTCATGGGCGGAGATCCCCGTGGTGACGCCCGAGGCGGCGTCGCAGCTGACGGTGTAATCGGTCAGCAGCAGGTCCTCGTTGCGCTCCACCATGCGGGGGAGATCCAGCGCGGCAGCGCGTTCCGCCGACATCGGGACGCACAGCATCCCCGAGGTGTGCCGCACCGCCCAGCCCACCCACTGCGCGCTCGCGAGTTCCGCGGCGAGGACGACGTCACCCTCGTTCTCCCGGTCGGCGGCGTCGGTGACGAGTACCGGACGCCCCGCACGCAGCGAGTCCAGGGCGGTCTCGACACGCTGCGCGAGGTCGCTCGTGGGGGCCTGCAGGGTCGTCACGGTGCGACCTCGGTGACACGCGGGGCACCCACCGCGAGTCGTTCCACGTACTTCGCGAGGACGTCGACCTCGAGGTTGACCATCGACCCGACGTCGCGCCGGCCGAGTGTCGTGAGTTCCAGCGTGGTGGGGATCAACGAGATCTCGAACCAGGGCTGCGGGTCGTCGACCCTGCTGACAGCGCTGACCGTGAGGGAGGTCCCGTCGACGGTGATCGACCCCTTCTCCACGACGTAGCGCGCCAGCGTCGTCGGGATCGCGACCCGCACGACCTCCCAGGCATCTCCGGGGGTGCGGTGGCTGACCGTCCCGGTGGCGTCGACGTGACCCTGCACGATGTGCCCGCCGAGGCGGCCGTGGGCGGCCAGCGCTCGCTCGAGGTTCACCGGCCGACCGGGGGCCACGTCGAACAACGAACTGCGCTGCAACGTCTCCGCCATCACGTCGACCGTGAAACTGGCCTCGTCCGGCTGGTCGACGACGGTGAGGCAGACCCCGTCGACGGCGATGGACGCCCCGTGCACGGCGTCGGAGGTCACCAACGGTCCGCGCACGGTGAGCCGGGCGGACGCCTCCCCGCGCTCCACGGCGACGACCTCGCCGATCTCCTCAACGATCCCGGTGAACACGTCTCAGGCCTCCTCGAACTGCAACTGCTGGGTGACGGGTGGTGGTGGTGACGACGGGGGTGACGCGAAGCGGGCCGTGATGCGCACGTCGTCGCCGACGCGTTCGACCTCGCGCAGTTGCAACCGCGCGATGTCGGCGATGGTGCTGATCCCGAGGTCGGCGACGGCGTGACGGCCGGCACCGAGCAGGGCGGGCGCGAGGTAGCAGACGACCTCGTCGACCAGCCCGGCCGTGACGAACGCCGCCGCCAGGGCCGGTCCGCCCTCCAGCAGGACACTGCGCACCTCACGGGCGGCGAGCTCGCGCAGGACGTCGTGGGGGTCGCGGCTGCGCACGTGCAGCAGCGGCGCGGTTCCGTCGTGCAGGCGGGCCGTGGCCGGCAGGTCGCGCATCCCGGCGACGACGCGCAACGGTTGCGCTCCTTCGTCACCGTCGAGACGGACGGTGAGTGACGGGTCGTCGGCCAGGGCGGTCCCCGTGCCGACGAGGACGGCGTCGTGGCGGGCGCGCAGCCGGTGGACGTCGGTGCGGGCCGCGGGCGAGGTGATCCAGCGACTGCTGCCGTCCGCGGCGGCGCTGCGTCCGTCGAGCGTCGCGGCCCACTTCCAGGTGACCCATGGTCGGCCCCGTCCGAGCGCCAACGACCACCGCTCGTTGAGAGCGCGCGACTGCGCGCCGAGCAGGCCCACCTCGAGGTCGACGCCGTGGGCGGCGAGCATGGCGACGCCGCCCGTGGCGCGGGGGTTGGGGTCCCTCGTCGCGACGACGACGCGCGCGACACCCGCGGCCAGCAACGCCTGGGTGCACGGGCCGGTGCGGCCGGTGTGTGCACAGGGTTCGAGGGTGACGACAGCGGTCAGCCCTGCGCCGGAGCGGCCGGTGCGGGCCAGGGCCTGCAGCGCGTCCACCTCGGCGTGCGCGGTGCCGGCACCATGGTGATACCCCTCGGCGCGAGGGGTGCCGTCAGGATCGAGCAGCACACAGCCCACCCGGGGGTTGGCACCCCGCGCCGGACCGAGCGCAGCCAGTTCGAGAGCGCGTCGCATGGCGCGCAGCTCGGCTGCCCGCACCTCGTCGTTCGCAGTGCCCATCTGGTTCCCCTCGCTCTCGGACGTCCGGCAGGCGGACCCCGGAGGGAGACTTCGAGGGAGTTGAGGCGTCGCCGAGCGACCTCGCGGCCGGAAACGGACGACGAGGCGCACCGGTGCGACGCCGCGCGCTGCCTCTCATCCGGACTTTGACCGTCGGTCCCGGAGTTCCACCGGATCGGCCACCCACCGAGGTGGGGGCTCGCGGACTGTTACCGCCGGTTCGGGTTTTCACCGACCCCGGAGCACGCGTGTCGTTCGGCTTGCTGGTCTTGCGCTCGTCAGTGTGCCACGGGGTGCCCGGCGGAGCCGTCCAGTCGAACCCGGCGGAGCCGTCCAGTCGAACCCGGCGGAGCCCTCCAGTCGAATCCGGCGGGGCCCCTTCAGTGCGAGCAGGCTCCGCTCGCCAGCTCACGCAGGCGGGTGATCGCGACCGCTGCGTCCTCGGCGCCGTACACGGCCGAACCGGCCACGAAGACGTCGGCGCCCGCTTGCGCGGCACGTTCGATCGTCGAGGCCGAGACACCACCGTCGACCTGGAGGCGGACGTCGAGGCCACCGTCGGCCCCGAAGGCCGAGATCGCCTGCCGCGCCCGGCGGATCTTGGGCAGCGTCACGTCCAGGAAGGGCTGCCCACCGAACCCTGGTTCGACCGTCATGACCAGCAGCATGTCGAACTCGGGGAGCAGGTCGACGAACGGTTCCAACGGCGTCGCGGGACGCAACGCCAGGCCGGCGCGCCCACCCGCGGAGCGGATCGCGCGGGCCAGTTTCACCGGGGCCATCGCGGCCTCCGCGTGGAAGGTCACCCCCGCGGCACCGGCCTCGGCGTACCCGGGCGCCCAGCGGTCCGGTGCCTCGATCATGAGGTGACAGTCCAACGGAATGGGCGAGACCCGTTGCAGCGCCTCGACGATCGGCAACCCCAGCGTCAGGTTGGGCACGAAGTGGGCGTCCATGACGTCGACGTGTGCGGCGTCCGCCGTGGCGATCCGCGCGAGCTCCGCCTCGAGGTTGGCGAAGTCCGCGGACAGGATGCTGGGGTTGATCTGGATCGACACGCGGAAACCCTAGTCGTCCCCCCTCGGCAGCCGGGTGACATCGACACCGTGGCGCCAGCACGACGCCGTCGAGACCTTGACGTCATCAGGAACCACCGGGTTAACCTGACGTCATGGCCGAGACCACCGCGTTCACCCTGCGTCTGGACCCCGAGCACCGCTCGATGCTGGAACGCCTGCAGTCCCGCACGCCGGGTGTCTCGCGGCAGCGCCTGGTCGAGGGGCTGCTGGAGAAGGCGGACGAGGCGCATCGCGCCGACGTCCAGGACATCGCCCGCGCCATCTATGCGAGCAACCGCGAGCTGTTCGACTCCCTGCTCGACTGAGCGGGAGCACGTGCTCGCACCGACCCATTACCTGAGCGTTGCCGACGTCGTCCGCTTCACCGGGATCTTCGCGGACGGCCCGTACGCCGTGCGCGACGCCGGTCTCCTCGCCCTCGCCGTGCAGCGTCCGCAGTTGCAGGTCCTCGGCACGGACGCCTACCCCGACCTCGGGCAGAAAGCCGCAGCCCTGCTGCACTCCATCGTCCGCACCCGCCCCCTGGTCGACGGCAACGAACGCACCGGGCTCATCGCGGCCCTCGCGATGGTGCACCTGAACGGGACGGGGGTGCAGTTGCGTTCGGCCCGCTCGGGTCGCGACCTCACCCACGCGGTCGCGATCGGGGAACTCGACGACGTGGCGGTCATCGCGGCGCGGTTGGCGGCGCTGCTCGACCGCCGACTGGGAACCTGACGCGGACTGGTACCTGGCACCGACTGGGATCTGACGCCGACTAAGAAGCTAGTGGTCTGGTGTAAAAGTTCGTGATCACGCGGGGGCGTTCTGCCAGGTGAAGGTGACGGGCCTGGGTGACCGGTTGCGACGCTCGGTCCAGGTCTG
>JBPBQU010000533.1:0-22444 GCA_050955085.1 Janthinobacterium lividum
TCGCGATCGCGTGGCGGGTCGTCCCGGACGTCGAGCGTCACCGGCGGCCGCTGGACCTGCCCGGACTGGGTCTGAGCGTCGTCGCGATCGCGGCGCTCGTACTGGGTTTCGAGGAGGTCGCCGACGCGGGCAGCGCGCTGCGCGGGGTCGTGCTGCTCGTCGTCGCGGCGGTGTCGGGGGTGGTGGCCTGGCGCTGGTTCGGACGTGTCAGCGACCCACTGCTGGACCTCACGACGCTGCGGATCCCGACGTTCCGGGTCTCGAACCTCTCGGGGTCGGTGTACCGGGCCGTCGTCACCTCCGCGCCGTTCCTGCTGCCTCTGCTGCTGCAGGACGGGTTCGGGTGGAGTCCCGTCGAGGCAGGGTTGATGCTCACCTGGGTCTTCGTGGGCAACCTGGGCATCAAACCCTTCACGACCCCGTTGATGCGCCGTGTCCCGCTGGTGCCGATCATCGTGGCCGCCACCCTCGTGCTGGCCGCCACCTTCGTGCTCAGTGCGTTCTTCGAACCCACGACCTCCAGGGTGGTGGTGGCGCTCGTGCTGCTGGTGTCGGGTGTCGCGCGGTCGGTGGGTTTCACGGCCTACAACACGGTGCAGTTCGCGGACGTGCCTGCCGAGCGGATGGGTCCGGCGAACGCACTGGCCTCGGTCAGCGGCCAGCTCGCGACCGGTCTGGGAGTGGCTCTCGCCGCGTTGATCGTCCGTCTCGCCCAGAGCGCGTCACCGTCGGCGTCCGCCGCCCACGGTTATCAGGTGGCGCTCGTCGCGATGGCGGTGATCGCCGTCCTCAGCGTCGTCGAAGGGCTCCGGTTGCCCCGGGGTTCCGGCGACGCCGTCCGCCGCTGAGCTCGACCGGGGTTTCTCAGCCCGGACGCTGACGCCCGCGGTAGCCGGCCCAGGGGTCGTAGTCGACCTCCAGCTCGGCCTGTGCCGGACGCTGTTCCTCGGGCACGTGCTGGAGGTTGACGCGAACCCGGTACCAGAGCGAACTGCTGCCTCGCATCCCGTCGACGAGGACGTCGAGGTCCGCCAGCAATCCGGCCACGTCGGGGTGTTTCGCTTTCCACGACTCCAGTCCCGCGAGCACGTCGGCCCTGGTCCGGCCCCGCGCGATCTCGATGACCGGCATCGTCATGGTGCGTCGACCGGTTCCCTTGGGGGCTTTCTCCGGTGGTCCGAGCGCCTCGGCGAGGTCGAGCAGGGGTTGCAGGGAACCACCGGTTGCGTCCATACCCGACCACGGGTCACCGCGTTCGGCGAAGCGGTGCGCGACGGTCGCGATGGTGTGCTCGGCGGGGTCGACCCCGCGGACCTCGTCCCAGCCCAACGGGGTCGACACCCGGGCGTCGGGGGTTGCGCGCACCGAGTACGCCGACGCGACCGTGCGGTCCTTGGCGTTCTGGTTGAAGTCGACGAACACCCCCTGCCGTTCCTCCTTCCACCACCGGCTCGTGGCCAGTTCGGGAACGCGGTTCTCGATCTCGCGGGCCACGGTCTCCGCGGCGAGGCGCACCTGCCGATAGGGCCAGCGGGGGTCGATGGGTGCGTACACGTGGAAACCCCGTGAACCCGACGTCTTGGGCCACGCCGTCAGTCCGTGGTCGCCCAGCACGTCGCGGGCGACGAGAGCCACGTCGACGATCTGCTGCCAGTCCACCCCCGGCATCGGGTCGAGGTCGATGCGCAGTTCCACGGGATGGTCGAGGTCCTGCGCCAGCACGGGGTGCGGGTTCAGGTCGACGCAGCCGAGATTCACCACCCAGGCCAGTCCGGCTGCGTCACGCACCACCGTCTCGGCGGCCGAGGTTCCCGACGCGTAGTGGAGTTCGGCGACCTCGATGAAGTCCGGTCGCTTCGCCGGCGCGCGTTTCTGGAATACGGCCTCCTCGCCGATACCCTTCGTGAACCGTTTGAGGACCATGGGCCGGCCACGGACGCCGCGCAGTGCCCCGTCGGCGACGGCGAGGTAGTACCGGACCAGATCGGTCTTGGTGTACCCGGCGTCGGGGAACATCACCTTGTTTGGATTGGTGATCGTCACCGTCCGGCCGTCGATCTCGAGTTCCGCGGTTCTGTTCCCCGCGCCCGACGCGACCACTAGTCGAACCAGCCGCGGCGCGGATTGGTGACGCCGAGGACAGCTCGGTCGATCCCGGGTCGATGCGCCCACATGACCCCGTTGGCGAGCACCCGCTGGACGTCGGGGTGGTGGTAGACGGGGTACTCCTGGTCACCGGGGCTGAAGTAGAAGATCCGGCCCTTGCCCCGCAGGTAGGTCACGCCCGAACGGAACACCTCCCCACCCGCGAACGAGCTGACGAAGACGAGTTCGTCCGGGGTGGGGACGTCGAAGGGTTCCCCGTACATCTCCTGCACCGGGATGACGAACGGGTTCGGGACACCGGCCGCGATGGGGTGTGCCGTGTCGATCGTCCACACGACCTCGCGCTCACCGTCGTTGCGCCACGCCAGTGAGCATGTCGTTCCCAGCAACCTCTTGAAGATCTTCGAGAAGTGCCCGGAGTGCAGGACGAGCAGACCCATCCCCGCCAGGACGTGTCGCTGCACCCGGTCGACGACCTCGTCGGCGACCTCCTCGTGGGCGACGTGACCCCACCACAGCAGGACATCCGTGCTCGCCAGCACGTCCTCGGTGAGACCGTGCTCGGCCTCGCTCAGGACGGCCGTGCGGATCCTGGCGTCGGGCAGGAGTTCGGCGAGGGCGGCGGCGATCTTCGCGTGCATCCCGTCGGGGTAGTCCTCCCGGATGCTCGCCGGGTGGCCGTTGCTCTCGTGGACGTTCTCGTTCCATACCGTGACCCGGACCCCGCTCATCGCGCCGCCCCGCCCGGGATCAGGACGTCCTCGACCTGCCCGGAGGCGGCGGAACGGGTGGCGGCCTCCATCAGGGCGACGCTGCCGAGGTTCGCGCGCCCCGTCGTCTCGGGTGCGGGGCCACCCTCGATCGCCAGCGCGAACTGCTGCAGACCCGCCGACCGGCCCCACAGGCCCTCGTTCCTCAGGGCCACCGGGACCGCATCCTGCCCCGCCCGGCGCAGGGTCAGGTGCTCACCGTCGGCGCCCGCGTCCCCGCCGGGACGGGTGGAGAAGAACAGTTCACCGTCCTCGCCCTCGAGGCGCCATTCACCACCCCAGTCCGTGGCGCGCCCGCGACTGAGCCAGCTCCCGCGGTAGCTGACGACGAGTCCGTCGGCGAGTTCGATCGTCAGCACGGCGGAGGCCTCCTCGGTGTAGTTGCTCCAGGTGGGATCGCCGACCCTGGCGTAGACCCGCACGGCCTCCTGCCCGGTGACCTTGCGCAACAGGTCGAAGTGGTGGATGGCCATGTCGTGAATGAGTGGGTGCGGGAACTCGTAGTGGCCGTAGCTGCCCTTGGCCGCGTCGTTGTCCCAGCGTCGGAAGTCGATCGAGATGCCGGCGAGATCCCCAATAACCTTCTCCCGCAGCAACTTCTGGGCTGCCTGCGGAGCGGGGTAGAAACGGTAGTTCTGGCTCACCTGAAGGATCAGACCGAGTTCCTCGGCACGCTGCACGGCCGTGAGCGCCTCGGCGGTGGTGGTGGCGAAGGGTTTCTCGACCAGCACGTGTTTCCCGGCCTCGAGTGCCTGCAGCGCCATCGGGACGTGGGTACGGACGGGGGTCGTGAGCAGTACGGCCTCGGCGTCGACACCCGCGAGGGCGTCGGCGAACGACGTGAAACACGCGGAGTCCGGGAGTTCCCGGGCCTGCTGGAACCGGCGCAGGGTGGGTTCGTGCGGGTCGACCACGGCGACCCGATCGACCTCACGGACGGGATGGATGGCGTTGGCCTCCCAGTCCCCGCCCCACCCGCCGAGCCCGGCGTGGATGAGTGCAACCGTCACCGGAACCAACCCTTCATCGTCCTCGTCGACCTCGGGTGACCCTACCCGGGGCAGCGTCGGGCGGGGCACCTCGGCGACGGGCCCAGATGTGTGGGCCCTGATGTGTGGGCCCCGGCTCGTGGGTCCCGACCTGCGGGTGATGATCCTCCCCGGGAGCAGCGGGGCCGGGACAGGGACGGGGGAACGGTCACGGCGTTGCGGCGTCGAGGAGGGTTGCAGCAGAGTTGAAGGTATGGATTCCGCCCAGAAGGCCACGATGCTGCGCCGGCTGCACACCGACCCCGAGCTCCTCGTGCTCGTCAACGTCTGGGACGCGGTGAGCGCCGCCGTCGTCGCGAGCGAACCCGGGACCAAGGCGCTGGCCACGGCTGGCCACTCGATCGCCTCGAGTCACGGTTACGGCGACGGTGAGCAGATCCCCCTCGACCTCGCCCTGGCCATGGTCGGGCGCATCGTCGTCGCGGCCGGTGACCTGCCCGTCAGCGCCGACCTCGACGGGGGTTTCGGTGATGCGGGGGAGACCGTCCGGCGGGCCATCGGGGTCGGTGTCGTGGGCGCGAACGTCGAGGACCGGCTCCGTCCCCTGGCCGAGTCCGTCGCGGTCGTCGAGGCCGTCGTCGCGGCCGGCGCGGGGGAGGGGGTTGCGTTCGTCCTGAACGCGCGGACGGACGCGTTCGCCAAGGGTGGGGACCGGCCGCGTGCCGTCGTCGTCGCCGACGCGATCGAGCGGGGCCGCGCCTACCTGGAGGCGGGTGCCACGACGGTGTTCGTCCCGGGTGCCCTGGACGACGCCACCGTCGAGGAACTCGTCGCCGGGCTGGGTCGGCAGAAGCTCAGCGTCATCGGGTTCCCGGGAGTCCCCGACCAGGCGCGTCTCGCGGAGCTCGGGGTGGCCCGCATCACCTACGGCCCGCTGACCCAGCGGGTCGCACTCACCGCTCTGCAGGACCTCGCCCGCACCATCTACGCGGGCGGCGGCATCCCCGAGGGAACCCGGCCGTTGAACTGAGTACGGGCGGCGAGGATCCGCGCCCTGCTCGAAGCCCGGCTCCGACGTCCGGGCCCAGACATGGTGGGCCCAGACGTGGTGGGTTCAGACGTGGTGGGTTCAGACGTGGTGGGTTCAGACGTGGTGGGTTCAACGAGGTGGGATCAGACGTGGCGGCGCTCGTTGTGCGTCAGGCGCAGCTGCAGGATGGTGCGCACAAGCGCCTGCGGGACCAGCCACCGGCGCACGGAACGACCGTTCTCCTCGACGAGGATGGCGGGGCAGGCGATCCCCGCCCGGGCGACCCGGTCGGCGTCGCGAGCGGAGAGGCGGTCCCCCACCCGCAGTGCCGCGAGATCGCGTCGCCCGCTCTCGCCCAGCCCGTCCCACCAGGTGGTGAGCTTGGCGTCGGGGGAGTGCCGAACGTAACCGCCACTGTGGACGGTTCGGGTGGCGGGGGTGGCGTCGGGTCGCTCGACCTGAACGTCGGGGTCGGAGACGGTTTCACCGAGAGGTAGGTCGTGGCTCACCCGGAGATGGTGCCCCAGCATCCGGTGGAGCGCGCGCGCAGCGCAGCGATCGGGTGACGACGTGTCGTCGGTGGCGTCGACATCGGTGGGGGGCGACGTCAGCTGCGGGAGCGGTGCTCGCCTTTGACCCGGTACATCTCCTGGTCCGCGTGGCGGAGCAACTCCGCGAACGTCTCACCGTGGAGGGGGTAGACGCTCACACCGACGCTGGCCCCTACCTGCACGTCCGTCCCGGTGGACAGGCGCACCGGCCGGGCCAGGGCCGCGGTGAGCTTGGCGCCCACGTCGTGCGCGGTGCGCACGGCGTCGCCCGGTTCCAGGCCGGTGAGCGCGACGATGAACTCGTCCCCGCCGAGGCGGGCGAGGCGGTCGCTGTGGCGCACGGTCGCGCGCAGTTCAGCAGCGACGTGCACCAGCAGTTCGTCACCCACCGCATGCCCCAGGACGTCGTTGACGGCCTTGAAACCGTCGAGGTCGCAGAACAGCACGGCCACCGTCGTCGCCCCGGTCCGGGCCTCCCACACCGCTGCCTCGACGAGTTCTGCGATGCGTCGACGGTTGGCCAACCCCGTGAGGGCGTCGGTGTAGGCGAGCCGTTCGATCTGCTGCAGGTACTGGGCGGCCCGCTCCCGCTCCACCTCGACCTCGCGTTGGGCCCGGACCCGCTCGCTCACGTCGTGCTGGACCCCGATGTACTGCACCAGCTCACCCGCCCGGTCGATGACGGGGGCCAGGATCACCTCGTTCCACCAGGGTTCCCGAGCGGTCCCGCGGTAGTTGAGCAGCACCCCCCGCCACTCCTGCCCCTTGCTCAGGGCCGAACGGATCGAGTCCACCACCGCGGGATCGGTGTCCGGCCCCTGGAGCAACCGGCAGTTGCGGCCCAGGACCTCCGCGGAGCTCAGGCCGGAGAGTCGTTCGAACGCGGCGTTCACGTAGACGAGCGGGTAGTCGGGTCGGCCCATGTCGGCGATCGTGATGCCGCTCGTCGTCGCGCTGAGCGCGCGTCGGAGCAGGGCTTCACCCGCGGGCGGCCTCTCGGAGAGGTCCATCTCGAGACCTTCCGGCCCGGAGGTGGTCTCGCTGCCCCGCGAGGGGGCATCCGGGGTGGCGCGGGGTGCGACCCGCGACAACACGGAGTGCGCCGCGGCGACGACGGTCTCGCGGTCGTAGGTCAGTGCGTAGTCGAAGTGTCGTTCGCGCTCGCCACCCGTCTCGCCGAGGTCACGGGCGAGCAGGGCCGCCGCGAAGTGCGGCGCCAGCACGACCAGGTCCCACTCGCCGAGCACCGGGTCACCGGCGTCGAGGGTGCATCCGCGTACCCCGGGGAGCGGTTCGGGCGCCAACCCTTCACCCAGGGCGACGACGAAGTCGACGCGGTCGGCGAGGTCGCGGTAGCGGTTGCGGGTGGCCGCGGTGAAGCGCCGGGCGGGCGGGAAGGTGGCGGCCACGATGCAGGTGTCGCCGATGTGCAGGGCCTCGCGCTCCAACTGTTCGCTCACCTCGAGGAGCACGGACTTCGGCGCGCGCCGTAGTGCGGTGCCGGCGGGGAGCAGGGCGAACGGGGAGGGTGCGTTGTCCTGCCCTGGGCCCCCGTCCTGCCCTGGGCCCCCGTCCTGCCCTGAGCCGGCCGCCTGCACCGGGGCCGACGCCGCCAGGGTGAGGCCGCGGACCCGGGAGAGATCCGTCTCGGGGGCAGGGGTCGGGCGTCCGAACAGCTGACCCTGCCCGAGACGCGCCCCCAGCGCCTGGGCGATCTCGAGGTGGTGCTCGTCCTCGATCCCCCCCGCCAGGATGACCGCGCCGCTCTGCTGGGCGTAGGAGTTCACCGCGTTCATGATCTGGGCGACGGCGGGACCCGGCCGACTCTGGACGAGTCGCAGGTCGAGTGTGACGACGTCGGGACGCAGCAGCGGCAGGAACGCGAGCGACATCGCCTCCGCGCCCACGTCGTCGAGGGCGAGGCCCCACCCCAGCTGCCGGATCCGGGTGACGGTGCGCAGCAGCTCGGCGGGCCGGGCCGCGAGCCCACGTCCGGTGATCGCGACGATGACGCGCAGGTCCGCGTCCACGCCCTGGGCCAGGGCCGCGAGGTCCGCCGGGGGTGCGGTGCTCAGCACCTCCGGTGCGACGTCGACGAACACCGTCAGCGGGGCGAGGAGTCCGTGTCGGCGCGCCGCGAGCAGGGCCGCGGAGCGGCATGCGTGATCCAGCTCGCGGAGCACCCCGCCCGCCGGGGTGGCCGCGGAGAGCGCGTCGGGGCTTTCCGGGGGGCCCACCGGTCCCCGGGTCAGAGCGGCGAAAGCCACCACGGTTGCGTCGTCGAGGTCCACGATGGGCTGGAAGACGCTGCGGACGTCGTCGTCGGCGATCACCCGCCGTACTTCTCGGCCACCCACGTTCGACACGTCGTCCTCATCGGCTGGTCGGGGGAGCAACTGTTGCCCGAAGCGTCGGCCGTCTTCGGCGGTCATCGGTATTCGCCGTGCGGGAACGGCCGACGGGCAGCAAGCTCGCCGAGGTGTGCGACAGCAGTCCCCCCGCGGGGACGACCCTGGCCGGGGACCGGCACGCGGCCCGCAGCGCTCGTCGTTTCCTGGACGAGTACTGGTGCGTGGAGCACGCGGCGCTGCTGCGGCCGCAGGCCGAGGTGGTGGTCAGCGAGCTGGTCTCCAACGCGGTCCAGCACGGGTCCGGCCCGGTGGCGATCACACTCGACTGCGCGGGGGTGGACGGCGTGACGCTGGCCGTCAGCGACGGCAGCGTCGATCTGCCTGAGCTGCGCGACGGCGGGCCGAGCGCCGCGAGCGGACGTGGGGTGCGACTCGTCGCGGTCCTCAGCGACGACTGGGGCGTGCGGACCCGGCCGGGCGGCAAGACCGTGTGGAGCCTGTTGCGGCCCTGACGGGGCGCCATGGTCGCCGCCGGGCGCCGTCATGAACGGCTGGACCCGAGCGCGTCGGGTGCGAGGGGTTCGGCGTCGGGGCCGTCGTCGGCCGCACCGAGGATCTTCTCGGCGAAGTCGTCGGCCGGCAGGGGCCGGGAGAAGAGGTACCCCTGGCCGAACTGCACCCCGAGGGCCGTCAGGTGTTCACGTTGCTGCGCCGTCTCCACGCCTTCGGCCAGGACCAGCAGGTTGAGGGCACCCGCCATCGCGCGGACGGCCGCGACGATGTTGTCGTCACCCCGGGTGACCTCGTTGACCACCGAGCGGTCCAGTTTGAGGACATGGACCGGGAACCGTCGTAGGTAGTCCAGCGAGGTGTACCCCGTGCCGTAGTCGTCGAGGTGGATCTCGACGCCTGCCGTGTCCAGTTCGGCCAGCGAGGCGACGGTGACGCTGTCGTGCGCCAGCGGTTCGTGTTCGGTGATCTCCAGGTGCAGTGCGGACGCCGGTACCCCGGCCTTGGCCAGGGTGTCGAGGACGCGCACGGCGAGCAGCGGGTCTTCCAGACTCGCAGCGGTCAGGTTCACGCTGACGGGTAGGCGCCGACGGCCCTGGTGCTGCCACCGCGCCAGCTGGTCGACGACCGCCAGCAGGACGGCGGCGTCGAGTCGCGCGTCGAGGTCGTTGTCGTGCACCGCGTCCAGGAAGGCGTCGGGGGAGAGCAGCCCCCGTTCCGGGTGGCGCCAACGCACGAGCGCTTCGGCACCGATGACCCGACCCGAGTCCAGCGCGACCAGCGGTTGGTAGTGCACCTCCAGGAACCCGACCCCGGCGTCGTGCCCCGCCAACAACTGGCGGACCTCGGTGCTGAGGGTGTAGCGCCTGGCGACCTCGAGTCGCATGTTCGGCTGGTAACCGATCGCGCAACGGCCACCCGCGGCCTTGGCCCGGTACATGGCGACGTCTGCGTAGGTGAGCAGTTCGGTCAGTGTCGAGAGCGGCGCCACGGGGTCACCGCTCACGACGCCCTCGTCACCGGTTCCACTGCGCTCTCCCGCGATACCGATGCTGGCCCCGACATGCAGGACCACCCCGTCGGTGACGAAAGGTTCCTCCAGAGCGCGCAGGACTCGCTGGGCGATCTCCCTGGCGGCCTGGGCCGTGGTGAGGACGACGAACTCGTCACCACCGAGGCGCGCCACCACACCGAGCGGGCCGGCGGCGAGCAGCAGGCTGTCGCGGATCTGCAACAGGAGGGCGTCACCGACGTCATGGCCGTGGGTGTCGTTGACCTGTTTGAACTCGTCCACGTCGATGAGCAGCACGGCCCGCTCCGCCGCCTCGGCCGGGAGTTCGTAGGCCCGGGCCAGCCCACGGCGGTTGGCCAGGTCGGTGAGTGGGTCGTGCTCGGCGAGGTGTTCGCTGGAGCGCAGGGCCGCCGCCGCGCGCAGCAGGCACAAGGTGGCGATGGCGGCGCCGGCGACCGGCACGGTCCAGCCCGGCAACCCGGTGGTGTGCGTCCGCTGCGCGACCCACCACAGGGCCGCGGGGACCAGCACCAGGGGCAGCAGACCGAGCAGGGCCCCCGACGGGCGACGGCGTCGCGCGAAGGTCTCGGCGGCGAAGGCCACGGCCATGCTGGGGTGCAGCGCGGCGACCCCGAGCAGCAGGACACTGAGGATCCCCAGGGCCTGCGCGGGTTCGCCGGGCAGGGCCAACCGGCGCCCGTGCAGCGCGTTGAGCAGGTCGTAGGCGATGACCAGGACGGAAGACGTCAGCAGCATCCAGGAACTGGGTCGCAGGAACTCCCGGGTGACCATGAACCGCACCAGCACCCCGAGCAGTGCGACGTCGACGCTGGCCACCGCGACACCGGAGAGTTCGCTGTCGCCCAGGAGTGCCACCGCCACCAACTGGGCACCCACCAGGGCCAGTACGGTCGCGATGATGAGCAGGTCCAGGCGTCCACCGGGCGATGGCGGTTGTCCCCGGCGCGACCTGCCGACGTGCACGATGAGCGCCGCGGCGACGCCCTGCCCGGCCCACACCAGCGCCGTGGCGCTCGGGGTGAGTCGACCGACGACCTCCGCGTGGACCGCAGCCAGTCCCCAGGCCGCGAGCATGAGGCTGATCAACCACCAGGTGAGGCCGCGCGGGCGGTAGATCAGCGTTCCCGCCACGGTCATCACGACCGGGGCGATCGAGCCGATCACCACGATCGGCGAACGCCAGTCCGGAAGCAGGAGCGCGAGGAACGCCAGGATCAGCGTCGCGCCGAGGGCTACGGACGCGAGCCTGCTCTCGGACACGACTCCGCGGACACTCACCGGAAGTTCTTCGGCGCTCGCCACCGGCGGCTGGATCGGCCAAGCGGTGGACTACAGCGCAGGGTGGCCCTCCGGAGGCATCTGCGGGAGTCGGTGGGTGCGTGACGGGGGACACGTCGACACGGGGACGTGACCGTCCGCCTGCGGCGTTGACGAATGTGTGGCCATCCCCGCACCAGTTGCTCCTCTGCTCTGGACCCCGTCCACCGTGTTCGTCACCGCTTCCGCGCATGCCGAACCCCACGGTCGCGCGATTCTCGAACGCCTGACGGCAGCCGGTGTCGAGGACATCACCGTACTGGCGGGGGACCGGTTGCCGAACCTTCGCGACCGTGGCTACTCAGCGGCGAAGCGAACCCTGGCCGTCGTCACGAGCGCCGCGGGGAAACGTCGACCGACGCCCATCCCCCCGAGTGCGGATTTCTCCTTCCCGTTGGCCGAGGGTTGCCCGGGGCACTGTCAGTACTGCTATTTGGCGGGCTCATTGAGCGGACCGCCGATCACCCGCGTCTACGCCGACCTGCCGCGGATCCTCGACGGGCTGGACGAGGTCGTGGGAACCGGCTCCGTGACCACCGGTTCGTCGCACCGCGACCACGAGGGCACCACCTTCGAGGCGTCCTGCTACACGGATCCGGTGGCCCTGGAACACGTCACCGGATCACTGGCCGCGACGATCACCCATTTCGGGACTCACGACTGGGCGGGTCCCGTGCAGTTGCGCCTGACCACCAAGTACGACGACGTGGACGGCCTGCTCGAGCTGGCGCACCACGGCCGTACCCGTGTCCGGATGTCGGTCAACGTCGCCGGTGTCGAACGCTTCGAGGGTGGAACGGCCCGGGTCGCTGCCCGGGTGTGCGCGCTGGGACGCCTGGCCCGCGCCGGGTACCCCGTGGGTCTCACGATCGCCCCGATCATGCCCGTGGACGACTGGCGTTCGGAGTACGGCGCCCTCCTCGCGCAGGTCGGTGCGGAGCTCGCCGACGTCGACGGTCTCGACCTCACGGTCGAGTGCATCACCCACCGCTTCACGCCCAAGAGCAAGGAGGTGCAGCTCGGCTGGTACCCGCGCACGAAACTCGATCTCGACGAGGACGAGCGTTCGCGCAAGCACGGCAAGTTCGGGGCGGTGAAGTACGTCTACCCGCGCGACACCATGCAGGAACTGCGCGCCTGGTTCGTGGACGTCGTCGCCCGTGAACTCCCCGCGGCCCGGTTCCTGTACTGGACCTGACGCGGGCGCGCCGGCTCAGGCGGGGCCCGGCGCGAAGACCGCCCGCAGGCAGCCGTCCTCCTTCTCCTTGAAGATCCGGTAACCCTCCACCGAGTCCTCCAGTGTCATGCGGTGGGTCGCCAGGAACGACGTGTCGAGCTCGCCGGCGGCGAGGTGGCCGAGCAGGCGCGGGACGTAGCGCTGTCCGTGCTGTTGCGCCGAGCGGATCGTGAGGCCCTTGTTGAGCACGAGACCCGTCGGGAAGGAGTCGGTGACGCCGTAGACGCCGAGGATGGCGACGACACCGCCCTTGCGGACGGCGAGCAGGGCCTCCCGCAACGGGGTCGCCCGGTCGGTGTCCAGGCGCAGCGCCTGCTTGGCGCGGTCGACGGTCTGTTGCAGACCGGCGCCGTGCGCCTCCATGCCCACGGCCTCGACGACGGAGTCCGGGCCCCGCCCACCGGTCATCTCGCGCAACGTCTCCTGGACGCTGTCGACGTCGGAGTAGTCGATCGTCTCCGCGCCGACGCGGGTGCGGGCGAGTTCGAGGCGCTCCGGGAACCGGTCGACCACGATGACGCGGCCCGCCCCCAGCAACCGCGCCGAGGCGGCGGCCATCAGACCCACGGCACCGGCCCCGAAGACGGCCACGGTGTCGCCCGGGGTGATGTCACAGAAATCGGCGCCCATGAATCCCGTGGGCGCGGCGTCGGAGGTGAAGAGCGCCTGCTCGTCGCTCACACCCTCGGGGATGGTGAAGCAGTTGACGTCGCCGAAGGGGACGCGCACGTACTCGGCGTGCGAACCGGCGTAACCACCGAACGGGTGGGTGTAGCCGTAGATGCCCCCACTGGGATAACCCAGCACGGGTTGTTGCAGGGCGGCGTGCGGGTTGGTGGTGTCGCACAGGGAGTACAGCTGACGCTCGCAGTACCAGCACGACCCGCAGGCGATGAAGGACGGGACGACGACCCGGTCCCCGACGCGGACCCGGGTCACCTCGGCCCCGACCTCGACGATCTCGCCCATGAACTCGTGTCCGATGACGTCACCGGGCCTCATGCCGGGGAGGTAACCGTCGATGAAGTGCAGGTCCGACCCGCAGGTCGTGCTCAGTCCGACCCGCAGCACGACGTCGCGCGGGTTGACGATCCCGGCGTCCGGGACGGTCTCGACGGCGAGGTCGTTCACGCCGTTCCAGCACAGTGCTCGCATCAGTTCTTCGCCTCCGTGCGAGTGCGGGTACTCGGGACGTCGCCCAGGGTGGGGATCTCACCGGTCTGCAGCAGGGCGCGCAGCCGGTACAGCATCGTGAACGCGAGCCCACCCTTGACGAGGTCGGGCACGGGGAGGTCGGGAACGGGGAGGTCCAGCGTGAACGTGACCTCGGAGCCGAGCCCCGCCGGGGCGGGGTGGACCAGGACGGAGAACACCGTGACCGACTCCGACGTGGTGAAGCTCAACCCGTGCGGGTCCACCACCAGTTCGGTGCCGACGGGGGCCCCCGCGACGCTCCACCGGTAGTGCCGGGGTGCCTCGAACTCGACGAGCACCGCACTCGTCTCGGGGCCGCTTCCGGTGTCGACCAACCGGGCCAGCACCGCCACGTCGCGGCAGGCGGCGAACACGTCGCCGGCCGGGCGGGCGATCGTCAGGGTCTGCCGGACCGCCCCGGTGGCCTTGGGGCCACGGTGCAGCGCTCCCGCCAACGCGCTTCCCGCCGATTTCGCGGCAGCGGCCGCGAGGCCTCGCGCCTTCGTCGCGTCCATGGTGGAGCCTCTCGTCTGCGTTGCGATCTGGGCTGGGCTGGGCTGGGCTGGGCTGACCCCGGTGCCTCCTCCCCGGGAGGAGGTGGGGCAACCGTAACCGTCACCTCGGGATCGGGCCCGACATCGTGACCCTGCGGTGCGGGAGGGGCGGTTCAGGGCAGGGTGGTGCCCAGCAGTTCTGCGGCGTAGCGCAGATCGAAGGTTCCCGCCGGTGGATCGCCCGGGTTGCAGTCCCCGTCGGAGTCCCCGGGCTGCTTGACCCACAGCAGGGCGTCCACCCGGTCCAGGCGGGGTTGCGTCGTGGGTGTCTCGCCGAGTCGAACGCCCTGCGGGTTGCACCACGACGAGGTCTGCCCCGTTCCCGCCCCGGGCGGTGCTCCGGCGCCGTTGCGCGAGGTGTCGATCACGAAGTGGGCTCCGTCGAGCAGGTCCGAGAGCCGCGAGCCGTAGGCGGCGCTCGCCTGGGTGGTCTCGAAGTTGCTCACGTTGAGGGCGAACCCGGCGGTCTTCGTGATGCCGCCGGCCCGCAACCCGCTTGCGAGCTGGGTCAGGTCCTTGATCCAGGAGGCGTTCCCGGCGTCGATGTAGAGCTTCACACCGGGTTGGCGGACCAGGATGTCGACGGCTGTAGACAACATCCGGTACCGGTCGTCGGCGCTGGTTCCCGCGCACCCCTGGATGGCGTGCGGCACGGCGTCGGGTTCCAGGATCACGACGGCCGGGCGGTCCCCGATGCCGGCGGCGAGGGCGCCCACCCAGCTGAGGTACGCGTCCGGGTCGCTCGCCCCGCCCGAGGAGAACTGGCCACAGTCTCGACCAGGCAGGTTGTAGAGGACCAGCGTCGCCGTCCTCCCCTCGGCCGCGGCCGCCGTCGTCAGATCCCGCGACACGGCGAAGGGGTCCGCGTCGGACCCGGTCAGCCAGGTGGCCACCGGTTGATCGGCCAGCGGTTCCAGCGCGGTGACCAGGTTCGTTTGGCCATCCGCGGAGAACTGCCGGGACGCGTCGACGGCGTGCCCCTGCGGGTTGGTCCACAACCGTGTACCGGCCAGGGCGCTGGTGGGGACCGGACTCGGTGTCGCACCGTCGCGTGGCGTCCCCTCGACCCCATCCCCGGCACTGCAGGCGGTCACGACGAGTAGTGCTGCGACCAGCGCGAGCCCGGGTGGGCGGAGTCGCCGTGTCCTGCGATGAACCGCCGTCACTCGACCTGGACCCATTGCCCGACCGAAGGCACTCCCAGGTCGTCCACCAGGATCAGCATGTAGGGCCCGTCGGGGGTGATGCCCTCGGCGCCTTCGAGGTGGAGGTCGTAACCGTCGACGCTGCCGTCGGCACCCGTCGTCGGGGTCAGGCCGAGGGCGACCGAGCGTTGCTCGGTGTCGGCCTGGTGGGTCACCGCTGAGGGCCGCAGCAGGCGGGCGGAGACGATGCTGCCACCCTTGCGGACTCCTGCCTCCACGTGGAAGGTGCTGTCGCGGTGCACGATCGGGCGGGGGGTCGCGGGGGCCGCCACCGGCGCGGTGTCGGGCGTCACCGGCTGCGGCGATGTGGTGGTGTGCCCCGCATGTGAACTGGTGGCGTCCACCGTGTCCTTTAGTGCTCCCACCACCGACGAACCGTCACCGGCGCTGCTGGTGTCGCTGCCACTGGAGGACGGGGTCGGGAACACCGTACGAAGCGCGTCGGCCGCCGTGACGGCGGTGACCGTGGGCCGGGCGGTACCGGTGTGCAGGTAGGGCGGGGTGTAGATCTCGATGCGGGTCTCGAACTGCCCGGGCATCGTGTTCTCGGCGTCGGAGAACAATGGGTCGGAACCCATGGTCATCACCCGGCCGTCAGGCAGCAGCAGCGCCGTGCCGTGGTAGTCGCGACCGATGCGGTTGGGGGCTGCCTCGGTCAGCGAGTTGCTCGCCGGGTCGTAGATCCTCGACAGGTGCAGGTCGGAGTCCCCCTTGCCGCGATAACCCGTGGAACCGTTGGTCAGGAACACCGTGTCGTTCGGCAGGGTCACGGCGTTGAGGTAGCGGACGTCCTGGGGATAGTCCGGGCCGGCCTGCCAGGTCGGCAGCAGGCTGGCGTCGAGGTCGACGACATCCATGCGGTTCGTCGACGTGGGGGAGTCACCGACGGCGCCACCGCCGATGATGGCGACCTTCTGCTCCTGGACGGGCGGCAGCAGGAACGAGGTGGCCGTCTCGTTCAACTCCGCCTTCCGCAGTCCCGTGACGTCCTGGAAGGAGTTCGTGGTCAGGTCCCAGATCCCGGGTTGGCGGCCCGCCTCGGCCGATCCGTACCCGGTGTTGGCGCCGGAGTAGAAGAGCCGCCCGTCGGCGAGGCGGAACAGCTGGGGATAGGTGGGGAAGTAACGCGTCAGTTTCGGGGCCTCCGTCCAGGTGCCGTCCTGGGGCGAGAAGACCTCTGTGTTGCCGTTGATGATGCGGCCGTACTGGTCGAGGCCGGCGACGGCGAGGACGTCACCGCCGTTGCGACTGACCAGGGTCGGGTACCAGCGGGAGACGTTGAGCCGATCCGTCTTCACGTAGCGCTCCGTGGCGACGTCGAAGATGTACGACGCGTCGAGACCGCGGTAGTTCTGCTTGTCGAGGGTCAATCCGTCGGAGACTCCGTACACGTAACGGGAGACGTCGGCGCTCACCCCGGTGAGGGCGTACTGCGCTCCGCCCGTCACCACGGAGGTCGCACCCTCCTCCTCGGCCTGGACCCAGACGTCCTGCTGGCCGGCCATGACGGAACCGTCGGTCATCGTGTGCGCCGCCGGTACGACCGTGTCCTCGGTGCTCACGTAGACGTGGCCGCTGGTGGAGGTGAACCGGGTGCCCTTCGGCAGGTTCGCGTCACCGGTGTCGGGGGACTCGTTCTTGACGGTCATGACCCCGGCGGCGTGGGTCACCTTGCCGGCCAGCACCTCGTACTTGCGGGTACCACCCGCGATGAGCAGGTTTCCGTCCGGCAGGTAGGCGTGACCCGAGCAGAACAGATCCTCCGGGGTCGCTATCGAGGTCGTCCTGCCGGTGGCCGGATCCCACAGCACGGTCGAGAACGTGCCCGCGTCGAACTGCGTCTGGCTGTTGCCGGAACCCGCGACGAGCAGCACCTTGCCGTTGTAAAGCAGGGCGGCGTGCATGGCCCGGGCCTGGTACTGCTCGGGCAACGTCACGGTGCGCCAGGAACCGTGCGTGGCCATGTAGGCCGGTCGAGAGGTCTGGTACGCGTCGAGGGCGCGGCTGCCGGCCGAGGCGGCGATGGGGCCGTTGATGGCGAGGACGACGGCGGCGGTGGCGGCGAGCAACACCTTGTTGCGCACCCGCAGGGTCTTCGAGCGCCGGGCCCGCCGCGTCCCCGCGGTCGTCGCTCCCTGGTGCTGGTGCTGGTGAGGGCCGGGGTGAGGGTCGCGGGGTTCGACCGGCTCGCGGGTCATCGAAGGCTCCAGTCGGACGTGTGGGGTGCCTGACTCGGCACGACGGCGCTGGGGGAGGCGCTCGCGTCGCGGGTTGCCGTGGTCAGGTCGATGGTGCGTGGTGCGCGGTGGACGACACGGCCTAGGTGCGACCGTGCTCGCCCGGTCAGCCAGGTGGCCAGCGGCAGGAAGGCGGTGACGACGGAGAGCACGGCCCACCCGCGCATCGCCGGTTCGTCGTGTCCGAGGAGGACGGAGACCAGCAGAGCTCCGAGCAGGAGCAGACCCCAGGAGTTGTTGCGCCGGAAGGTGGCGAACCCGTCGGCCTGGCCGTCCGCACCCTTGGGGGTGACGGCGAAGGAGACGTTGCGACCGCGGATCGCGTCGATGAGGGCGGAGACGTACATGGGGGCGGAGAGGATCGAGACGTACATCCCCGCGATGCCGGAGGACCCTTCCTCCTCGTGCGGGCTCACGTTGTAGCGGCGGTTCCAGAAGTAGATCCCGACCTGGAGGACTGCGGCGTTGACGTAGAGCATCAGCCACAGGTTCGCGGCCACCACGAGCCCGCCGATCCCGGTGGTCAGGTAGACGACGACGTTGAGCGAACCCAGGATCCAGGAGAGCGCCGCCGAGGGGTAGTACGACATGAGCAGCGTGTAGTGCAGTGCCCTGCCCAGGGGTAGGCGGGGTACGAAACGCCAGAACTTTCGGAGCAGGACCTCGTCGGTACCCCGCGCCCAACGGTGCTGCTGGGTGAAGTAGTCACTCCAGGAACTCGGGCCCTCGCCGACAGCCAGGACGTCGGGGGTGTAGACGCTCTTCCAGCGGCGGCCGGTGGCGTGGTTGCGTCGGCTGTGCCAGACCAGTGACGTAGCGGCGTCCTCGGTGATGGAGTCGGCGAGGCCGTCGATCTCGCGCAGGGCACTCAACCTGACCGCGTTGTTCGTCCCGACGAACATCGCGGCCGCGTGGGCATTGGCCGCGCGCTGGAGAACCCCGTGGAACAGGTACTGCTGACTCTCCGCGAGGCGGGAGATGAGACTGTGCGTGTTCCCGTAGACCTGCGGTCCGACGACGAACGCGACGTCGGAGTCGCGGAAATACCCCAGCAGTCGTTCGGCGAAGTCCGGCAGGGGAACGTGGTCGGTGTCGACACTGACCCAGAAGTCGTAGTCGTCGCCGTTCTCGTCGAGCCAGGCGTTGTAGTTGCCGTGCTTGGTCCGGGCCTTGTTGCGGCCGGACGGCTGGTTGAAGGCCGCCACGCCCTTGCGGCTGAAGTGGTGCACGCCGAGGCGTGCGCACATGGCCCGGACGTCGGGGTCGTTCCCCTCGTCGAGCAGCCACACGTCGAACACCCCGTCGTGGCGGACCCGCAGGGCGGCAGCGAGCGTCCGCTCGGCCATGTCCAACGGTTCCTTGCCCGGCACGATGGTCGTGATGAAGGCGACCCGTGTCCCGGGCTCGGGTGCGACGGGCACCGGATCCGCACTGAGCCACGTGGCACGAGTCAACGTGAGCACGTTGACCAACCTCAGGAGCTCGATCGCGCCGACCGAGACGACCAGTCCCATGGCCAGCCAATAGCGCCAGGAACCGTCGTCGACGGGGAGGTGTCCGGGTAGCAGCAGCCAGACCAGGAAGGCGGTCTCGAACAGGATGGCCGCGAAGGCGATGACCACCGCCTGCCCACGCCGACCGTCGCGGCGCACCAACCTGCGGAACCGCACCTGATAGGGCACGCCGTCCGGAACCGGCTCGAACGGGCCCGCGAGTGTCGCGTACCGCTCGTAGTCGTACTCACTCTCGGCGTGGTCGTACCCGGTGTCGGTGTTCTTGTCGCGATCGGCCTTGTTGTCCCGACCGGCCTTGACCTTGTCGTCGGCCTTGGCGCTGTCATGGGCGTTCTGCGTGCCCCGGGCCCCGTCCAGGGCAGGCAGAATCGAATTCTCTACTGTCGGCAAAGCTTCCCCCACACCTCTGAACTGCGTCCAGAGCAACTTCCCCAAGCGTCCGTCGACATTCCCGGAGGGTCTGCCGTTCCCCACCCAGACCTGGCTCGGCCCCGCTAGTACGAGGTGTGATCGCGCCAGGCCATCGGACGTTACGTCGTGATTCTAAGGACGACATGACACGTCTGCACATCGATGCGCGTGCTTTCAATCACTGTCACCTAGCGTGTCTGTATCAGAGCCTTGAGTTAATAAACCACGAGGGTGCTGCCCGCTATCCGTCCGTCCGAGGAGGGCGCGTCAGCGAAGAAGTAGGGGGCCCGCACTCAGGTGGTGCGATTGCCTGCCGATTGACGCGTCTGAGAGGCTGCGCCGCCCGTGCATCCCTCGGACCCCGGGAGGGTGGCCGTGCTCTACTCGCCGCAAGCTCGTTGCAGGCTCGGGGTCGGTGTCGCGGTCGCCACCGCTTTGCTGACGACCGCGGTCGCTGCTCCCGTACACGCCGCCCCGGCGTGGACCCTCTCCTCGCCGTCCGTCGGCGAGCTCGAGGGCAGTGGGGTCGAGGTGTGGTCCAACGGCAGTGCCTCAACGCAGGCGGGCACCACCGTTGCCACCAGCGCCACCGTCACCGGGAAGATCGTGCTGAAGGCGAGTGCCGACCTCTGCGGTGCCGAGTCGCCCGAGGTCGAGGTCAGCGTCGACGGTGCCGTCCTGGGACGTAACCGCATCGTCAATGCGATGTCCCAGGGGTCCTGGGACTACCCGGTCGACCTCCGGCCGGGGCTCGGAGCAGGTACGCACACCGTCACCGTGCGCTTCCTCAACGACTACCGCGACGCGTCCTGCGACCGCAACGTCCACCTCCGCCAGGCCACCATGACCACCACCGGTTCGGCATCACCCGCCCCGACGCCCACGCCGACCCCGACGCCCACGCCGACCCCGACCCCGGTGACGACACCCTGGACCGCACCCAACCCCTTCACCGCGGGTGCTCCTTACGCCGACCCCGGTTACTCCTCCGCCTCGGCCGCGGCCGCCCGCCGCGGTTACGACCCCTCGGGGGCGGCCGCACTGGACCGCATCACCCGAGCCGGGGTGTCGCTGTGGGTGGGGGACTGGAACAGCACCGGCACCGTCGCCGCCACCGTGCGCGCCTACGCGTTGAAGGCCAACGCCGCCGGGCGCACCGGTGTCGTCAGCACCTACGCCGTCCCGGGCCGCGACTGCGGCAACTACTCCGCCGGTGGTCTCACCCCGCAGACCTACTCCGCGTGGAGCGCTCAGGTCGCAGCAGGACTGCGCGGCACGCGCACCGCCGTCATCGTGGAACCGGACGCCATCGCCCAGCTCGGGGCGTGCACCGGGCAGGGGGATCGTCTCGGACTGCTGCGCACCTCGGTGCAGCAACTGCGCGACGCCGGGATCACGGCCGTCTACCTCGACGCAGGCAACTCCGGGTGGACCGGTGGGCAGGTCGACCAGATCGCTCAACGGCTGCGCGACGCCGGGGTCGCACAGGCCCGTGGTTTCGCCACCAATGTCGCCAACTTCATGACCACCGCCCAGGAGCGGACCTACGCCGAAGCCCTCTCGGCCCGCCTCGGTGGCGCCCGCTACGTCGTCGACACCAGTCGCAACGGGGTCGGGGGCAACGGAGAGTGGTGCAACCCCGCAGGTCGCAAGCTCGGGAGCAGCCCGGGAGTCGTGCACAACGCAGGCCACCAGGACGCCGACCTCTGGATCAAGCGCGTGGGCGAGTCCGACGGTCAGTGCAACGGCGGCCCCGCAGCAGGCACCTTCTGGGCCGACTACGCCATCGGACTCGGCCGCGGCTGACGTCGGCACCCATGGTGGTCAGGGCGCGCCCGGTCCCCCGAGCACCAGGCGGTTCTCGGTGACCCGGTAACCGGCGCGCTCGAACGCATGCGCCATCGGGGTGTTGACGACATCGGTGGTCGCGGTGATCCGGTCCGCACCCTGCCCGGCGTGGAAGCGGGTGATCTCGACGAGCAGGTCGTCGACGAGACCCCGTCCCCGGTGGTTCGGCAGCACCCCCAGGTAACCCACGTTGCGGTGGTAGGGGGTCGCCGAGGGCACGACGAAACCCACGGGGGCGCCGTCCGGCGTGGTGGCGATCCGCCACCAGTCCCGCTCACCGGGGCAGTCGAGGTAGAAGTCGTAGTCGTCGCGGGCCTGGGCCGGCGGGCTCATCACGGCCAGCGCCCTGCGGGTCGCCACGTCGAGGGTGCCGGTGGCCGCCTGCTCGAAGACGGTCAGGAACTCCTGTTCACTGCCGGGCCGGAAATGCAACCGCCCGGAGGTGACCGGGACACCGTCGGCGGCAGACCACTCATACCGCACGCGTTCGAGCTGCTCGCTGAGCCCGGCCGCTGCCGCTGCCTGCAGGCGCCAGGCGACGGCGCCGACGACACAGGGGTCCTCGCGCCAGTGCGGTCTCAGGGTCACCTGGTACTACGGGAGGTGCGCGGTCATGTTCGCGATGGATTCTGTCGAGGTGAGCGCGGCGAAGGACCGGTGGGCACGGTCGAGCAGGTCGGTGGCGAGCCGGGTGCGGTCCGGCACCGCTCCAGCACGTGCAGGCAGTCCAGCGCCAACGGTGCGTTGCTGTCCGCGCGCCCCCACCACAGGGCCCGCCCGACGACAGCGCCGTCGTCGAGGGCGAGCCAGCTCCACGGCCAGCGCATCCGACCGGCGTCAAGTTCGGCCCGGAAACGGTCCGGCCCGACAAAGCCCACGCGGGGATCGACGGGGAAGTCGAGCAGGGTGTCGAGGTCGCGCGCAGTTGCGGGTCGGATGTCCACCGAACCTGGTTAACCGACCCGGCGGCCAGGATCAACCGAGAAACGGGGCGACTCCGTGACCGGGCCGACCCCTGAGTGATTCGTCGGCGGGATCAGCGCGGTGCACTCAGTCCATCTCGGCCCACCGTGATGCCGAAACGCTGACGCAGCGCCCGCCGGGCCGCGTTGACTCCCGACAGACCGTGCACCCCGGGTCCCGGCGAGGTGGCTGCCGAACAGAGGTAGACGCCGTCGAGCGGGACGCGGTAAGGATCCCATCGCGGCACGGGGCGGAACACCAACTGCCACGCTGTCGTCGCTCCACACGCGATGTCACCCCCCGCGAGTGTCGGATCGTCACCGGCGAGCTGGAACGCACTGACCGCGTGCCGGGCCAGGACGAGGTCGGAGAAACCGGGAGCGAACCGTTCCAGCTGCCGTTGCACGGCCTCCCCGACGTCACGGCCGGAACCCAGCGGGACGTGGGCATAACTCCACAGCACATGGTGACCGGCCGGCGCGCGGGAGGGATCGACGACAGACGGTTGGGAGACCAGGACATAGGGAGCTTCGGCGTGCCGACCCCGGGCGACGGCGTTCTCGGCCGCGGCCAGTTGCGCGCGGGTCCCGCCCACGTGGACCGCCCCGGCGCGGGCCAGCTCGG
>JBPBQU010000534.1:0-17689 GCA_050955085.1 Janthinobacterium lividum
CGGCAGTCGCTCGGTGAGGTAGCGCATCATCTCGAAACTCGCCGACCCGGACCCGAGGATCACGGCCGCGCGCAGGACGGTCGTCGGGACGGGGGAGTCCAGCAGGATCTCCCCGACCTCGCGCCGAGACTCCAGGTGCGTGGAGAGCTCCTCGTCGTCGGGGTAGAGCCCACCCAGGTAGACGATCCGCCCGACGTGGGCCTCGTTCGCCGCCCGCGCGAACGTGCGGGCCGTGCGGCGGTCCGTGGCGGAGAACCCGCCGCCCGCGCTCATAGCGTGCACGAGGTAGTAGGCGACGTCGACACCTCGCAGGGCTGCGCTCACCTGGGCCGAGTCGGAGGCGTCGGCCTGCACGACCTCGACGTCGTCGATCCACGGGCGGTCGCGCAGGGCCTCGGGGTGGCGGGCCATGGCCCGCACGGTGAACCCGCTCGCGAGCAGCTCGGGTACGAGACGGCCACCGATGTAACCCGTGACACCGGTGACGAGGACGGTCCGGCCGTCACCGCGCATCTCGGCGGGGAAATCGCTCGTGTGCAGGGGGGCCGCGGTCATGGTACCAGTGTCGGAGCGGGACCAGGCTCCCGCGACCCGGACGCAGTCACGACCCAGAGCCGGTGGGTGGCACTGCCCGGGTTGGGTGCTCTGTCCTCGGCGTTCACGTCGGCTTCTCGACGTCCCGGGGGGCTAGGAACCGCCTGCGTCGTCGCTGTCCGTGCGGGTGCCGGCCCGGCTCGCCAGTGGATGACGGGCCTCCTCCTGGCGCAGCCACACGGTGCGCTGGACGAAGGGGAATTCGATGCCCTCGGCGTCGAACACGGCCTTGATGCGACGGTTCAGCTCCCGTTGCACCGCCCACTGCTGCAACGGCTTCACCTTCACGACGAGTCGCAGCACGATCCCGTCAGCGGTCATCTGCTCCACGCCCCAGACCTCCGGGGTTTCGAGGACGAGAGGTTTCCACTCCTCTTCGGCGACGAGTTTCTCGGCGACGTCCTGCAGGATCACCTGCACCCGGGTGAGGTCCTCGCCGTAGGCGATCGACACGTCGAGTACGGCGCGTGCCCAGTTCTGGCTCTGGTTGCCGACACGGCGGATCTCGCCGTTGCGGACGTACCAGACGGTGCCTTTGACGTCGCGCAACCGGGTGACGCGCAACCCCACGGCCTCGACCGTGCCGGAGGCATCCCCGAGGTCGACGGAGTCGCCGACCCCGTACTGGTCCTCGGCCAGCATGAAGATCCCGGACAGGAAGTCCTTGACCAGCGCCTGGGCCCCGAAACCGAGTGCCACCCCGGCGATCCCCGCCGAGGCCAGGAACGGGGCGATGGCGATGCCGACGGTGTCGAGCACCATGAGCAGGGCGAGGATCCCGACCACGAACGTGACCGTGCTCTTGAGCACCGAGCCCAGCGTCTCGGCGCGTTGTTGACGGCGTTGCGAGAGCAGGGCCGAGGATTCCGGCGACCCGCCGCGCCGACCGCCCCCGAGCAGATCCGCCCCCGTCGCGACCCCGGAGGTCACGCGGCTGATCACCCGCAGGAGCAGGAACCGGGCCAGGAAACAGACGAGCAGGATGACGACGATACGGACGGGTTTGTCCAGCAGGAAGTCGAGCACCGAGCGGGCACCGTCGGCGGCGGAGTCCGTCGTGGCGGCGGGAAGGGCGTTCGTGATCCTGTCCAGCACGAGGTGGAGCAACTCCTTCGAGATCGAGGTTTCGAGACCTTCGGGGTTTGCGTCAGGTCAGGTCGAGGCCGGTGGCCCGCGCGGCGAACGTCAGGGTGTCGCGCACCAGACGGGCGCTGCGCGAGACCGAACGCGCGCCGTGTCCTACGTCCTTCTCCCGGCGCAACAACACCGGGTGCCCGGACGACGTCGCGTGCTGCAGTGCGGCGCACAACTTCCTGGCGTGCAACGGATCCACCCGGCTGTCCCCGTCGAAGACGGTGAACAGCACCGCGGGATACGCGGTCCGCTCGAGCACGCGGTGGTAGGGCGAGTAGGCGTGCAACCAGCCGAGTTCGACCGGATCGGCCGCGGTGCCGTACTCGTCGCTCCAGGTCGCGCCGAGCCCATGGTGTTCGTAGCGCACCATGTCGAGCAGGGGTGCAGAACACACCACCCCGGCGAACAGCGCGGGTTGCTGGGTGAGTGCGGCGCCGACGAGCAGCCCGCCGTTCGAACCGCCGTACACGCACAACTGCCCGGGAGTCGTCCACCCCTGGGCGATCAACGTGCGCGCCGCGCTGTGGAAGTCGTCGAAGACGTTCTGCTTGTGCTCCCGCATCCCGGCCCGGTGCCAGTCCTCGCCCTCCTCACCGCCGCCGCGCAGGTTCGCGACGACGTAGACGCCACCCGCCTCGACCCAGGCGAGTGCGTCGGGGGCGTAGTGCGGGGCGAGACTGATGCCGAAACCCCCGTAGCCGTAGAGGATCGTCGGCGCCGAGGCGAGCGGACGACCCTCGGCGTCGAGCGCGTCGGTACGCGCCACCACGAGCATCCGGACGATGGTGCCGTCCAGGCTCGCGAACTCCAGGAGTCGACTGCTCACGGGCGGGACCTCGACGGCACCCGGGGGCGCCGACTCCACGACGAGTGAACGGTCGCGTGCGTCGAATCTCCACACGCTGCTCGGCGTGGTGGTGTCGGTGTAGCCGAACCACACCTCGTGCCCGCCTTCGGGGTGCCCCACCAACCCACCGATGGAACCGGTCCCCGGCAGCGGGAGGTCACCGGCGGCACCGGGGAGGCGTTCTCCGGTCTGCAGGTCGTGCACGGTCACGGAACTCACGGTGTGCTCGCTCCATCCGACGAGCAGCAGCGGGCGGTCGAGTTCCGCTCCGTCGAGGACGGCGACGTCGTCGAGCAGTGCCTCGCCCTGCGCGACGAGGTCGCGCCAGTTCGCCACCCCGGGTTCGTGTGGGTCGGCGACCGCGAGCCGGGCTCGGGGGGCGTCGAGGTCGGTGAGGACGAAGAGTCGACCGTCACGCCCGACCCAGGCGCTGGTCTGCGCATCCACCCCGGTGATCACGTCGCGGAAAACGGGCGCGGTGGCGGGGGAGGTCGTGAGGTCCGCGATCCACACGTCGTTGCGCGGGGCCGTCCCGTCGGAGGCGCTGACGATCAGCCAACGCCCGTCTCGTGAGGTCCAGACGCCGTAGTAGTTGGTCATCGACATGCCGTCGCCGAACACCTCGACGTCGTTCACCGCGTCACTGCCCACCCGGTGCAGGAAGACGCGCCGGTGGTACTGGCGCTCGGCCTCGGGCAGCGACTCGGGAGGGAGTCGGCGTACGTAGTAGAACTCCCGCGCTTCGTCCCCGCGTGCGGGCAGCCACGCGATGGGGGAGTAGCGCGCCCGGTCCAGCGGACCGTCGACGACGTCACCGGTGGCGACGTCGAGCACCCGCAGCACGCTCTCCTCGCTGCCACCCTCGGAGAGCTGGTAGGCGAGCAGGTCACCCTCGACCGAGGGTCGCCACCCGTCCAGCGTGGTCGTGCCGGCAGGGTCGAGCGCGATCGGGTCCACCAGCACCCGCGTCGCTTCGCCCGGGTCGCTCACCTGTAGGACCCCGTGCTCGGCGCTCGGCTCGCGCCGGGTGCGAAAGACCCGCTCACCGCGATGCACCGGCGCGCCCACGCCACCCGTCGACATGAGCTCGCGCACCCGGGCCTCGACCCGGTCGCGGCCGGGCAGGGCGTCGGCGAAGGACTGCCACGCCTCGTCCTGCCACGTCGACCACGCCTGGGTGCGCGGGTCCTGCCCGTCCTCCAACCACCGGTAGGGGTCGGCCACCGGAATCCCGTGCAGCTCCTCGACGAGCTCGAGGCGCGGGGCGAGAGCAGGGCCGGGGTCGCGCGACACGCGGGGGGTACTCGCATCGTTCATGGCGGTCAGCCTAGGTCGATGCACCCCGCTGGACAGGCCGCGCCGCCCCGCCTCTGGCACAGTCGTCCCGTGCCGCCCGTGGAGTCGAAAGATCCAGCTCAGCCCGCCCGCGACGAGCAACCCGCCCGCGACGAGGAATTGGGTCATGCGCTGACCGAACTCGCGACGGCACTCGGGGTCGCGACCTCCTTCACCGATTGGCAGGGCCGCACGGCCGCCGTCGCCCGCGTGACGGTCGAGGCGGCACTGAGCGCGATGGGTCTCGACGTCTCGGGCCCCGGGGCCGTCGAGGCCGCGTTGCGCGAGGTCAAGCTGCGCCCGTGGCGGCGCGTGCTGCCGCCCGTCGTGGTGACCCGTGAGGGACAGGTGCATCTCGTCGCGGTGCACGTCCCGCACGGGGATCCCGTAGAGGTCGTGGTCGAGCTCGAGGGCGGTGACGACTGGGCCCCGCTGCGCCAGGTCGACCGCTGGGTCGACCCGATGCGGGTCGACGACACGTTGACCGGTCGGGCCACCTTCGAGGTGCCCGACGACCTCCCGCTCGGCTGGCACGTGCTGCGTGCCCACACCCCGACGGGTGACGTCTCCTGCCCGGTCGTCGTCACCCCCGACGTCCTGGAACTCCCCGAGGCGTTGCAGCGCGGGCGCAGCTGGGGTTACCAGACGCAGCTCTATTCGGTGCGGTCGTCGCGGTCGTGGGGGATCGGGGACCTCGCCGACCTCGGGGAGTTGTCCGCCTACGCCGCGGCGCAGGGCGCGGGGTGGGTGCTGGTCAACCCGCTCGCAGCCGCGCAGCCGGTGGCGCCGATGGAGGCCTCGCCCTACCTCCCGACCACGCGTCGTTTCGTCAACCCGGTCTACCTGCGGGTCGAGGACGTGGCCGAGGTTGGCTATCTCTCCCCCCAGGACCGTGCTGTCGTGCAGCGACTCGCCGAACGTGCCCGGGTGGCGAACTCCGACGCGGGCGAGATCGACCGGGACTCGGCGTGGGCGGCCAAGCTGGCGGCCCTCGAGGTCGTCCACGCGCACGGGCGCACCCCCGCCCGGGAGGCGGCGTTCCAGCGCTACGTCAGCGTGGAGGATCCCGGCCTGAGCGACTTCGCGTCCTGGTGCGCGCTCGCGGAGCGCTACGGACTGCCCGCGAGCTCCTGGCCCGCGGAGGTGGCGACCCCCGAGGCGGCCGCCCGCTGCGGTGTCCTGGACGAACTGGCGCAGCGGGTGTCGTTCCACCGCTGGCTGCAGTGGCAGTGCGACCAGCAGTTGCGCGCGGCCCAGGAGGCCGCCACCGCACCGGGAACGGGCCCGGGGATCGTGCACGACCTCGCCGTCGGGGTCCACCCCGACGGAGCCGACGTGTGGTCCCTCGGTGAGGCCTTGGCGCACGGTGTGACGGTCGGGGCTCCGCCGGATGCGTTCAACCAGCAGGGGCAGGACTGGAGTCAGCCGCCGTGGCGACCGGACCAGCTCGCCGAACTCGGCTACGCGCCCTTCCGCGACATGGTGCGCACGATCCTGCGGCACGCCGGTGGGCTGCGCGTGGACCACGTCCTCGGCCTGTTCCGGTTGTGGTGGATCCCGCAGGGCGCGCCGCCCTCGCAGGGCACCTACGTGCGCTACGACCACGAGGCGCTCATCGGGATCCTGATGCTCGAGGCGCAGCGTGCGGGGGCGGTGGTGGTGGGGGAGGACCTCGGGACCGTCGAACCCTGGGTGCGCGAGTACCTCGCCGATCGCGGGGTTCTCGGCAGCGCCGTGCTGTGGTTCGAGTTCGAGGACGAGGACCCGAAACCGCCTGAAGATTTCCGTGAGCTCGCGCTGGCCAGCGTCACCGTCCATGACCTGCCCCCGACCGCCGGTTATCTCGCCCAGGAACACGTGACGCTGCGCGACCGGCTGGGGTTGCTCACCCGGCCGGTGGAGGAGGAGCGGGCGCGCGATCACGCCGAGCAGGAACGCATCCTGGGTCTCGTGCGCGATCGCGGGTTGCTCGCCGCGGAGGCTGACGAGCAGGCCACGGTCGAGGCGCTGCACCGGTATCTCGCGTTGTCGCCGTCGTTAATGGTCGGGGTGGCACTGGTCGACGCGGTGGGGGACCGTCGCACCCAGAATCAGCCCGGAACGTCACAGGAGTACCCGAACTGGCGGATGCCGCTCACAGGTCCCGACGGCAAGGTCGTCCTGCTCGACGACCTGGTGGGTGACGTGCGGGCCCGCTCCCTGGCTGAGGCCGTGCACGCCGCAGTTCTCGACTCCCCGCTCCCATGATCCCGCTCCCATGATCCCGCTCCCATGACCCCGGCCCCATGACCCCGGCCCCATGACATCGGCCAGGGTCGAGCACGACGAGAAGCCCGGCCAGAAACACCGCGAACAGGAGGCCGACGCGTGAGGCAGCACGAGGTCCGCGTTCACCGCAGCGACGTGTTCCTCCCCCGGGAGGACGAACTCGCCTGGCAGTTGGCGCGGGTGGCGACCGAGGACGTGCCCATCGACGACGACGTGGCCGAGATGGTCGTGAACCGCGTCCTGGACGATGCGTCGGTGTCCGCTGCGTCACTGCTGCGCGCCCCGGTCGTCGCCGCCCGTTCGCAGGCGCTGGCCCACCCCCCCTCGCGTGGCGGGGCCGGGGCGCTCGTGGCCGGTACCCGCGAGCTCACCTCCCCGGAGTGGGCGGCGTGGGCGAATGGCGTGGCGGTGCGCGAGCTGGACTTCCACGACACCTTCCTGGCCGCCGAGTATTCCCACCCCGGTGACAACATCCCCGCGCTCGTGGCCGTCGCCCAGCACGCCGGGTGCGACGGAGCGGCCCTGCTGCGCGGGATCGTCACGGCCTACGAGGTGCAGGTCGATCTCGTCCGTGCGATCAGCCTGCACCGCCACAAGATCGACCACGTCGCACACCTGGGTCCCTCGGTCGCTGCCGGGATCGCCTCGATGCTCTCCCTGCCGCCAGAGACCGCTTATCAGGCCATCGGACAGGCGTTGCACACGACGACGGCCACGCGGCAGTCACGCAAGGGGGCGATCTCCACCTGGAAGGCGCACGCCCCGGCCTTCGCTGCGAAGGTCGCCGTCGAGGCCGTGGACCGGGCGATGCGGGGACAGACCAGCCCGGCTCCGATCTACGAGGGTGAGGACGGGGTCATCGCCTGGCTGCTGGACGGCCCGGACGCCGTCTACCAGGTGCCGTTGCCCGAGAGCGGCGAATCCCGCCGGGCCATCATGGACACCTACACCAAGGAACACTCCGCGGAATACCAGGCCCAGGCGATCATCGACCTCGCGCGCCGGTTGCACCGCACCCACCCGGAACTCGGCGATCCGGCGAACGTCACCTCGATCGTCCTGCACACCTCCCACCACACCCACGTCGTCATCGGTTCCGGTTCGGGTGACCCGCAGAAGTACGACCCGGGTGCCAGCCGGGAAACCCTCGACCACTCGGTGCCCTACATCCTCACCGTCGCCCTGCAGGACGGGTCGTGGCACCACGTGGACTCCTACGCTCCCGGGCGCGCGGGCCGGTCGGACACGGTCGCGCTGTGGGGCAAGGTGAGAACCGTCGAGGATGCGGAATGGACGCAGCGCTACCACTCCAGTGACCCGAACCGGAAGGCCTTCGGCGCGCGGGTGGTGGTGACGCTCACCGACGGGTCCACGGTCGTCGACGAGATCGCCGTCGCCGACGCGCACCCGCTGGGGGCCCATCCCTTCACCCGTTCGCAGTACGAGGCGAAGTTCAGCGCCCTGGCCGACGGCGTCCTCGACGACGTGGAGGTGGCCCGGTTCACCGACCTCGCCCGACGGCTGCCGGAACTCGACGCGGCGGGAGTGCGAGAACTCGGGATCGCCGCCGCACCCGGGGTGTTGACCACCGTGCCCCTGCCCACCGGTCTGTTCTGAGGAGTTCGCGTGCTGTACTCGAGAACCACCCCGGCGGCCAAGCGTGCGCGGCTGCGTGCAGCCCTGGCGTCCGGAGAACTGCTGCGCCTTCCCGGCGCGTTCAACCCCCTGTCGGCCCGGTTGATCGAGCGTCACGGTTTCGAGGGTGTCTACGTCTCCGGCGCGGTGCTCTCGGCCGACCTGGGACTGCCGGACATCGGCCTGACCACGCTGAGCGAGGTGGCCGCCCGTTCGGGCCAGATCGCGCGCGTCACCGACCTGCCCGTCCTCGTCGACGCCGATACCGGTTTCGGTGAACCCATGAACGTCGCACGGACCGTGCAGACGATGGAGGATGCCGGGGTCGCCGGCCTGCACGTGGAGGACCAGGTCAACCCCAAGCGCTGCGGCCACCTCGAGGGGAAGGCGGTCGTCGACGAGGTCATCGCCCTGCAGCGGATCCGCGCGGCCGTCCAGGCCCGCCGCGACCCCGACTTCCTCATCGTCGCGCGCACCGACGTGCGCGGTGTGGAAGGTATGGACGCCGCGGTGCGGCGGGCCCAGCAGCTCGTCGGGGCCGGGGCCGACGCCATCTTCGCCGAGGCCATGTCCGACCTGGACGAGTTCGAGGCGATCTGTTCGGCGGTGGACGTCCCGGTGCTGGCGAACATGACGGAGTTCGGTCGCAGTGACCTGTTCACCCACGAGGAACTGCGCGACGTGGGTGTTCGTATGGTGATCCACCCGGTCTCGTTGCTGCGGTTGGCGATGGGAGCCGCCGATCGTGCCCTGGGTGAGCTGTCGACGGGGGGGACCCTCGCCGGACAGGTCGGGGACATGCAGACCCGAGCACAGTTGTACGACCTCGTCGACTACGCCGGTTACGGCACGTTCGACACCGGGATTTCCGACTTCAGCCTCGAAGGAAACCGCTCGCACTGACGCGAGTCCACGCCAGGCCCCACGCGAAGGAGCGCATCATGGCCGTGCAGACGACCGGGACATCCGGAACCTCCGGGACGGTTCAGCAGGTGCGCAAGGGGTTGGCGGGAGTCGTCGCCGACACCACCGCCGTCTCCAAGGTGAATCCGGAGACGAACTCCCTGTTGTACCGCGGGTACCCCGTCCAGGAACTGGCCGAGAACTGTTCCTTCGAGCAGGTCGCCTGGTTGCTGTGGAGAGGTGAACTCCCCGATCCCGGTGAGCTCGCGGGGTTCGAGACCACCGAGCGGTCCGGGCGGGCACTCGACCCCGGGGTACGTCGCGTCCTGGACGAACTGCCGCTGCAGGCGCACCCCATGGACGTCGTCCGCACCGCGGTCAGCACACTGGGGGCTCTGGACCCGCAGGTGGGCGACGACAGCCCCGAGGCGGAACTGCTCAAGGCACAGCGGCTCTTCGCGGCGTTGCCGGGGGTGGTGGGTTACGCGCAGCGCCGACGCCATGGACAAGAGCCGGTGGAGCCCCGGGAGGATCTCGGGTACGCGGCGAATTTCTTGTGGACGACCTTCGGTGTGGAACCCTCGGCCGAGGTGGTCCGGGCCTTCGAGGTGTCCCTCGTCCTGTACGCCGAGCACTCCTTCAACGCCTCCACGTTCACCGCCCGCGTCGTGACCTCCACGTTGGCCGACCTGCATTCGGCGGTGACCGCCGCCGTCGGCGCACTCAAGGGGCCGTTGCACGGGGGCGCCAACGAGGCGGTGTGGGAGACGTTCGAGGAGATCGGTGTGGGGGATGGGTCGGGGGACCGGGCACGGGCGTGGCTCGCGGATGCGCTGGCCGCCAGGCGCAAGATCATGGGTTTCGGGCACCGGGTCTACCGTTCCGGCGACTCCCGGGTGCCCACCATGCACTCCGCCCTGGTGCGGTTGGCCGGGGGGATGGGCCGCCAGGACGTCCTGGACCTCTACGACGCGCTAGAGAGGGCGATGGTCTGCGCCAAGGACATCCGCCCGAACCTGGACTTCCCCTCCGGACCGGCGTACCACCTGATGGGTTTCGACACCCCGCTGTTCACCCCGATCTTCGTGGCCTCCCGAGTCGTCGGTTGGACGGCTCACGTGATGGAACAGCGGGCGGCGAACTCGCTCATCCGCCCGCTGTCCGCCTACGACGGCCCCCCTGAGCGCCACCTGCGCTGAGGAGGCAGGGCCCGGGTCACCCCGGGACTGCTTTTCCGTCCTAGCCGGACCGCGTCAACCCGACACCCCGTCACCCCGTCACCCCGTCACCCCGGGTTCAGCGCGCGTCCCGCTCCTGGGCACGCAGTGCGCGAGCCACCCCGTCACGGTTCTCGAGGACGAGGCGACGCAACGCCGCAGGCGCGTCCGCCTCGTCGGCCAACCACTGATCGGTGCGTTCCACCAGCGCCGTGCTCACGAGCCCGAGCGGGTACAGGCCCGTCACGATCTGCTGAGCCATCTCACTGGTGCGTTCGGACCAGACACGGCACAGCGCCGCGAAATAGGACTCGACGAACGGTTCGAGCAGTGTGGAGTCGTGGGTCCGGGTGAAACCGGCGATCACCGAGGCCTGCATCGCGTTGGGCAACTCTGCACGGTCGACGACCTCGGCCCAGGCGGCCTGCTTGGCCGCGGCCGTGGGGAGGGCAGCCCGGGCGAGGGCGGCGGATCGTTCACCGTTCGAGGTCCGGTCTCGTGCCAGCTCGGCCTCGATCGCGGACTGCCCAAGCGCACCGCCGACGACGAGGGAGGTGAGCAGGGCCCATCGCATGTCCGCGTCGACGTCCAGCCCGGGCAGCGCGGCGCTGCCGTCGTAGAGGCCGGCCACGACCGCGAGGTGCTCTTCGGCGCGCGCGGCCATGGCGAAGGCGCGGGTGAACTGCAGTTGCGTGTCGCTGCCGGGACCGGCGGCACGCAGGAGCTCCAAGAGGGTGGCGGCCGTCTGCGCCTGGACCTGGGCGCGGTGGGCCGGCGCGGTGTAGAGCTCGACCGTGGTCGTCAGCTGGCGCAGCAAGACCATGGCGACGGTGGAGTCCGCACGTGCGGCGTCACCCGGCAGCAGCATGCTCAGGAGCAGATCGACATAGGCCCTCGCGGGCGACTCCCCGTCGCGCGTCATGTCCCACAGGGCCGCGGCCACCAGCGAGCGCGGCAACGACTCACGGAACGCGTCGAGGTGCTCCAGCGCCGTCGCCAAGGACACCTCGTCGAGCCGGATCTTGGCGTAGGCGAGGTCGTCGTCGTTCACCAGCAGCAGGTCGGGGCGCCGGCGGCCCACGAGTTCGCGCAGGTCGGTGCCCGCCCCCGTGGCGTCGAGTTCGATGCGGTGGGTGCGTACGAGGCTGCCGTCGACGAGGTCGTAGCAGCCGACGGCGATGCGGTGGGCGCGTAGGTGCGGGTGCGCAGCGGTCGCCTCCTGCTGCAGCGTCGCCGCGGTGATGACACCCTGGGCGTCGACGTCGACGTCGAGGACGGGGCGCAACGTGGCGACACCGGCGGTCTCGAGCCACTCGCGCGACCAGGCGCTGAGGTCGCGACCCGAGGTCACCTCGAGTTCGTGCAACAGGTCGGCGAGTTCCGTGTTGCCGTAGGCGTGGCGCCGGAAGTACGCGCGGACCCCGGCCATGAACTCGTCGCGGCCGACGTAGGCGACGAGTTGGCGCAGAACGCTGGCGCCCTTCGCGTAGGTGATGCCGTCGAAGTTGACCTGCACGTCCTCGAGGTCGGTGATCTCGGCGACGATCGGGTGGGTGGTCGGCAACTGGTCCTGGCGGTAGGCCCAGGATTTCTCCAGGGAGTTGAAAGTCGTCCAGGACCCCGTCCACTTCGTCGCCTCGGCCGCGGCCAGCGTGGAGGCGAACTCGGCGAAGGACTCGTTGAGCCACAGGTCGTTCCACCAGCGCATCGTCACGAGGTCGCCGAACCACATGTGCGCCAGCTCGTGCAGCACGGTGACGACGCGACGTTCCACCGTGGCCTGCGGGACCCGGGAGCGGAATACGTAACTCTCGACGAAGGTCACCGCGCCCGCGTTCTCCATCGCACCGGCGTTGAACTCGGGGACGAAGACCTGGTCGTACTTGGCGAAGGGGTAGGGCAGGTCGAACTCGCGCTCGAAGAACTCGAAACCGGCCCGGGTGGTGGCCACGATGTCCTCGGCGTCGAGGTGGCGCACGAGGGATCTGCGGCAGTAGACCCCGAGCGGGATCGTGCGCCCGTCCGAGGAGGTGAGGGAGTCCTCGGTCCCCGCGTAGGGGCCGGCGATGACGGCCGTGACGTAGGAGGACAACCGCGGCGTCGGCTCGAAAGTCCACCGTTTTCCGGTCTCCACCAGGTGGGTGGCGGCGACCGGCGCCCCCGAGATCACCCGCCAGTGCTCGGGAGCGGTAATGGTGAACGTGAACTCCGCCTTGAGGTCGGGCTGCTCGAACACCGCGAACACGCGGCGGGAGTCCGCGACCTCGAACTGGGAGTAGAGGTAGACCTCCTCGTCCACCGGATCGACGAAACGGTGCAGACCCTCGCCCGTGTTCACGTAGCGGCAGTCGGCGACCACGTGGAGTTCGTTCTCGCCGGCGAGGCCCTCGAGCTGGATCCGGACGCCGTCGTCCACGCTCGACACGTCGAGCGACCTGCCGTTGAGAGTGATCTCGTGGACGGTGGCGCTGATGAGGTCGATGAACGTGGAACTGCCGGTCGTGGCCTGGAAGCGCACCGTCGTGATCGAGCGGAAGGTCTCCGGTCCGGTGGTCAGGTCCAGGTCGACGTCGTAGTGGTCCACCTGCACGAGCGCCGCTCGGGCCCGCGCCTCCTCGCGCGTCAGGTTCTCGCCGGGCACGTCCACGTCCTCTCGCTTGCGTCTCGTGAGCGTCGGGTGATCCGCGACGATCGGAGGCACTCTGTCACGAGGGAGCGACCCGGTACCCCGGCAGGCTCCAGGTGCACCCCGTGGATCCGTGTCGTAGGCGGAGGGGAAGATGAACTCATGACGACGACCGCCCCTGCCACCGACCTCCCGAGCACCGCGAGCGCACACGCCGACTTCTGGTTCGACCCGCTGTGTCCGTGGGCCTGGATGACCTCGCGTTGGATGCTGGAGGTCGAGAAGGTCCGTGACATCTCCGTGCGCTGGCACGTGATGAGCCTCTCCGTCCTCAACGAGGGCCGAGACCTCCCCGCGGAGTACCGCGAACTGCTGGACAAGGGGTGGGGCCCGGTCCGGGTCATCACGGCAGCTCGTGAGCTGCACGGGGAGGACGTCGTGCTGCCGCTCTACACCGCCATGGGTACGCGTATCCACCCTGGCGGCAACAAGGACTACGACGTCGTCATCACCGAGTCGCTGGCCGAGGTCGGGTTGCCGGCCGACCTGGCCGCCGCAGCACACACCGCGACCTACGACACCCAGCTGCGCGCCTCGCACGCCGAGGGCATCACCAAGGTGGGAGAGGACGTCGGTACCCCGGTCGTCGCCTTCGAGGACGTGGCGTTCTTCGGTCCCGTCGTCACCCCGGCACCCAAGGGCGAGCAGGCCGGCAAGCTCTGGGACGGCTGTGTCCTGGTGGCGAGCGTTCCCGGCTTCTTCGAGTTGAAGCGCACCCGGACCCAGGGCCCCGTCTTCGACTGACCTGCTGCGACGCGGCTATCCCCGGGGGGGCAGCCCGGTCAGATCACGATCCGCTGTGGCAGTCCCCGTTCGTCCGGGGTGCCGCCGAGGATCTCGGCGACGCCCTCGACCCAGCGCAGTGCGGAGTAGGCGCACGCGACGGCGTCGAGGTGGTCGTCGCCTCGCGGCACGGGCTGCCCGGCCAGGTTCAGCCACCCCGCGAGCGCGGCGAGTCGATCCGAGCGACCCTGCGCCGTCCGTTTCGGGGCCAGGACGGCGCCGCCCAACCTCGCGAACGACAGTTCCGGGTGGGTCTCCACGACGTGCTCGCGCGCCCAGGGGTCCTCGAGGAGGGCGGCGTCGACGGTGACGACGGGGCCGCGGATGCCCCACGTCTGCGCCGACAGGCCCCGGCCACCCAGGACGGCACGGCAGCGGAGCCGGGCCTCGGCGTAGTCGGTGGCCGCGTAGACCGAGCGCGGCGGCACGAGGAACACCCGCGCCGAGGCCCGCCCCAGACGCTGCTTGGCGAGGCGGTCGGCGTCGCGCCAGTCGTCGCGGGGAAGTCCGATGGGGACGTCCATCCCGACCGCGCTCGCACCGAGGCCCAGTGCGAGGTCGAACAAGGCGCTCGCCGGCCCGTCGACGACGTCGAAGCGTTCCAGGCGAGCGCGCCTACTGCTGCCCCGCACGATCGCCACCGCCCAACCACCACGGCGACCGTCGACGCCGAGGACCAGGGCGTCAGCACTCACTGATGCCTGCTGACGTCTGCCGCGCCGCCCCCACAGGGCCGATCGTCGCACCGCCTGCCAAGCTGTCCGCCATGCGCGTGCACATCGGCACTGACCACGCCGGCTTCGAACTCAAGCAGCATCTGGTGACCCATCTGCGCGGGCAGGGGCACGACGTCGTCGACCACGGTGCCGAGGTCTACGACAAGGCCGACGACTACCCGCCGTTCGTGCTGCGGGCCGCAGCCGCGGTGGCGGGTGATCCGGGCAGCCTCGGCATCGTCATCGGCGGTTCGGGTAACGGTGAGCAGATCGCGGCGAACGCCGTCCCCGGTATCCGATGTGCCCTGGCGTGGTCGGTGGAGACGGCCCGGTTGGCGCGCGAGCACAACGACGCGCAGGTGGTCGGGATCGGTGCCCGGATGCACACCCTCGAGGAGGCGACGCTGCTCGCGGACACCTTCGTGGGCACGCCGTTCTCCGAGGACCCCCGCCACATCCGCCGGATCGAGATGATCGCCGGGTTCGAGGGCAGCGGGGACCTGCCACCGTTGCCCCCGACCCTGGCCTAAGCGGGTGCCCGAGGGGCACACCGTCCACCGCAACGCGCGGGATCTGCTGAAGCGGTTCGGCGGGCAGCAGGTGATCGTCAGCAGTCCCCAACGACGCTTCGACGACGGTGCCGCGCAGTTGGACGGGCAGGTGCTGCAGGGCACGCAAGCGCACGGCAAGCATCTGCTGGCCGACTTCGGTCAGGGACGCGTCCTGCACGTCCACCTCGGTCTGTACGGGAGGTGGACGCTCGGTGACGGCATCCCGCAGGCCCCCCGCGGGGCGGTCCGGGTGCGGTGGGAGGCCGAGGGTGGGTGGGCCGATCTGCGCGGCCCGACAGCATGCGAGGTGTTCGACCCCGACGAGGTGGCCGCTCTGCACGCGCGACTGGGGCAGGACCCGCTGCGCCGTGACGCCGACCCGGGCGTGGCCTACGCGCGGATCAGTCGGTCCAAGGTCAGCGTCGGCGCCCTGCTGATGCAGCAGGAGGTCGTGGCCGGCGTGGGGGCCGTCTACCGCGCTGAGACCCTCTTCCGGTGCAAGGTCAACCCCTATCGCCCGGGACGTGACCTCGAAGGCTCGGAGTGGGACGCTATCTGGGCCGACCTCGTCGCCTTGTTGCGCGCCGGTCTCAAGGCAGGGCGCATCGTGACGACCGACCCCGTACACCGGCAGAAGCCCCGTGGTACCCCGCGTCGCGAGGACGCCTACTACGTCTATCGCCGGGTGGGGGAGCCCTGCCGGCTCTGTGGGACACCCATCGCCTATGCGCTCATGGTCGGGCGCCACCTCACGTGGTGCCCGACCTGCCAGCCGCGCTGATTCACCTGCACCTGCACCTGCACCTGCACCTGCACGTGCACCGCGACGGGAGACCGTCGAGCGAGCCTGGCCGGTGCGCGACTGCGCTCAGCGCCCCACGCCGTCGGGGCAGTTCACGAAGATGGCGATCTCACGTCCGAGGTCGTGGGCCAGGCGCTCGAGCAGGCCCCCCGCCTCGGCGATGCAGCGTGCTGTATCGGGTTCGAGATCGCTCAGTGCCCGGGCGTCGGCGAAGCCCGCCGCGCGCCACGTCTCCTCGGTCAGCAGCCGACGCCCGCTGAGCACCACGACGGGGGCGCCCAGCCGCGCTGCTGCCGCGGCGACGCCCACGGGGGTCTTCCCACCGAGGGATTGTGCGTCGAGACTGCCCTCACCGGTGATGACGAGGGACGCACCTCCGGTGCGCTGCGCCCAGCCGGTGAGCTCGAGTACCACCTCGACCCCGGGGCGGCGCACGGCGCCCAGCAGCCCGAGCGCGACGAGTCCGATCCCACCGCCGGCCCCCGCCCCGGCGAGCTCGTGCGTGGCGTCGCGCCGAGCGTCCCACCCGTCCCCGGCACGCTGATCGTGGTGACATGCGGCAGCCAATGCCTGGGCGAAACAGGCGAGCCCCGCGTCCAGGGTGGCGACGTCGGCGGCCGAGGCCCCCTTCTGCGGGCCGAACACGGCCGCGGCCCCGCGTGGCCCGAGCAGGGGGTTGTCCACGTCGGCCGCGAGTGTCCAACGGGCCGCGCGGGCGCGCGGATCGAACTGTGTGAGGTCGACGCGCTCCAGGGTGCGTAGTGCGCCCCCGCCGTCGGGCAGGTCCCTGCCGTGGCCGTCGAGCAACCGTGCACCCAACGCGACGAGCATCCCGGCGCCACCGTCGGTCGAGGCGCTGCCGCCGACGGCCAACAGGATCTCGTCGGCGCCGTCGTCGAGGGCGGCGCGCACCAGCTCGCCCGTCCCGCGCGTGCTCGCCGTCAACGGTGCCGGGACCCCACCCGACAGGCGGTCCAGTCCCGAGGCCTGCGCCATCTCCACCAGAGCCGCACCGCCGGCGTCGTCATGGCGCGTGTCGTCATCGGATGCCCGGTAGGTGATTGCGAGGGGGTCGAGCGTCGGGGATCTCCGGGCGAAAGAGGCAGGCACGAGATCTCCTGTCGGACCGGACACCGAACGGACGACCTCGCGCCATCCCGCACCGACTGCGGCATCGACGGTGCCTTCACCGCCGTCCGCGAGGGGGATCGCGGTGACCTGCAGGCTTGACGCGGGTACCCCGGCGGATACCACCCCGGCGTAGAGACCGGCGGTGATGTGTCGAGCCACCTCGGTGGCGGTGAGGGACCCCTTGAACTTGTCGGGGGCCACGATCACGTGGAGTGGAAGCCTGAGGGAGGTCGCCGGCACGAGGCTCAGCGTCGCAGCACTGGTTTCGTCCGTACCCGTTCGGATCACCTGACTATGCCGTGGACCTGCCCGTTGCCGGTGACCGCATTTCTGTCATCCCGGTCGCCCTCGCCGACGGCGCCACCTGGGGCGAGGTGATGAACTTCGTGCACACCCCGGACGAGCAACTCCGGGTCTGCTTGTAGCTCCCGGCGGATGCGCCACATCGAGCCCCGCGAGGGGGCCGGTTACCCCGAGGCTCTGGCCCGGAGCCGAACACCGCAGGTGCCGGCCACGCCACCGCGGCTGGTGCCGGGGGCAGTTGCACGTCGGCGGTGGGAACCACGTGCGCGCCATCGCAGCCGGTCCGCCGTGGGACTGCAGCGGGACGTGCCGCTGCCGATTCACCTGGCTCGTACCCCTCGCTCGTACGGCCGGATGCCCTGGAGCTGGGGACCGGCGTTTCCGGGACGGGCTGCCACCGGATCTGACGCCGACGCAGCCTCACGTCGGGCGGCGATCATGCGTGGGCCACGCCCGACAACCAGGTCGTCCGGACAACCCGATCGTCCAGCGGGCTGGCTGCGGCCGGCGGGACAGCCGGCCCTTGCACGACGCGCGCCGACCCACCCTGGGGGTGGATCGGCGCGGGTTCTGCGCTGCCGGAGCGGGTGACGAGAATCGAACTCGCGTAGCTAGTTTGGAAGACTAGGGCTCTACCATTGAGCTACACCCGCAGAACGCCCCGGCCTGGTCGGACGTCGTCCGAGGGCCTGCCTGAGCACTCGGGGAGCAGCTTAACGTGTCGTGGGCGGTAGCCTGCTCCGGTACCCGCCTCGCGTGGTGGGTGCGCGGGGTGTGGCGCAGC
>JBPBQU010000535.1:0-16092 GCA_050955085.1 Janthinobacterium lividum
GCGCACCGACCTCCCACGCGCACCGACCTCCCACGCGCACCGACCTCCCACGCGCACCGACCTCCCACGCGCACCGACCTCCCACGCGCACCGACCTCCCACGCGCTTGGCGCGCTGGCGCTGGGGTCGCATGGGTCCCACACCCGCGTGTCCTGCCCGTTGGGGACGTCGACCGCACGACGCGAGCCCCGTCGAGCCCACGTGGCGACCACGACAGGACCGCGACCAGGCCGCGGTCCCCGAGGACCAACGCACCCTCTTAGGAGCGACTCCGCACGTCCTGGGCACCTGGACCTGATGCACGCCTGCGTTCGTCGCCAGCGCTCCTCCTACGAGCGCACCTGATGTCCAGGACCTCACCCGCGCCTACCAACCTGAGCTTCCTTCGCTCGCGCCTGCTCACGTGACTGGCTGCGCAACAGCACGCAGTCAGTCACACCGGCTGTCCACCGTCGCTGCGCTCCCATGGACAGCCGCGTCGACCCTGTCGACGGACCTTCATCAGGTCACACCTCTTGCATTATCAATGTGTGATGGACAGGAGATCCTGTCGGGCGCATCCTGACAGGGTTCCCTGTCTACGATTTGGAGGGTTGGGCGATGGGCGTCAGCAGCGATGACGGCACGCACGAGCTGTACCTGGCGAGCGTTGTCCGTGGCGGGCGAGGGGCCTCCTACCGCGGTCTCGGAGCAGACGCGCAGGTCGAGATCACCCACACAAGCGACGGCTTCGAGCTTTCGCCCTGGCAGCAGTGGCGCTGCCCGGTGGGTGAGGTCATGAGGTTCGCGGTGATGTGCGATTGCGCCGGCCCAGACGCGTCGAAGAGGTCGAGGAGCACGGTGCTGGAGCGCTGGGACCGCGTGCTTGATCCGCGCGATGAAGACCTCCAGGGGGGCCGGCTCTACCTCGCCCCGGGTGGCACCGCGATGGACGCGAGTGAGCGCCTCGACGTCCAAACGGCGATGCGTCGGTGCTGGGCTGAGCACCTGGCCCCGCTGGAGAAGACCGTGCAGCTGCAGGCGGCGTGGACGCGGCACCGGCAAGCCCTGGCCGCCGTCGAGGACGCGGTGCACGCGGCCCGGACCGCGGGGCTTTCGTGGGTCGACGTCGGCCGCGCGACGGGGATGACTCGCCAGTCCGCGCGGGAGCGGTGGGGGACGTCCTGACCGCTGCCCTCGCGGTACATCTGGTCCCGGATCGGGCGCAGCAAGATATGGATTCGGCAGCCGAAGCCTTCCGTCGCTCGCGTCCGCGACGGGCCGCGCGGTGGCGGGACGCCGGTCGACCGGGCGCGGTCGGGTGCAGGTCAGGAGCAGCGGAGACCGGGCGGAGCAAGCTATACGGATGGGGGCCCCTAAGTACGGGGGCCGTCGCCTGCCGTGGTCGGCTGGGTCGCTGCGCTGGGCCTGGATGAGCCTCACCGTTCTCCGCCGACCGCCCGCGCTACGACCGTTGCAGGCGTCCCCAGGTCCCCCGTGGTGGTGCACGCCGACGGGTGCGCAGCTGCTCGTGGCAGGTCAGGGTCCGCCCCGGCTCGGCGTCCTGGGCTGGGCGGTCGAAGGCCTGACTCGGCGACGACGGCGCGGCGGTCTCGCTCGGCCAGCAGGTCGTCGCAGGTGAGGTCGCAGGCGATGGCGCGGGTGCAAGCTCCCCGGGGTCACGGGGCAAGAGGCCGGGCACCGCTCACGGCAGGTCCGCGCCCGGTGGGCCCAGCGCGTAGAGGTGTCCCCGCGGGTGCTGGTCCCGGCCCAGCGGGCGGCGCTGACCCAGGCTCAGATGCTGCGCCGGGCGTCGTTCCCGGTCCCGTTAAAGGGGTCGACGTTGCGGCAGCGGTCGGCGGCGTTGAAGGCCGCCCAGGACGCGGCACCGGTGCGGGCCAGGACGGTGCGCGACGTCGCGCGGAGACCTGGTCGGGACTCCGGCGGCTTCGGGTCCTGACCGGGGTGAGCCCTGGGCAGCGGCTTGAGGCTGCTGTCGGATTGGTAATGCAAGAGGTGTGACCTGATGGGCCTGCCTGCAGAGGCTGCTCCGGCTACCTCGCGGCGGTGACGGAGGGGTCGTCGAGGTCACCTCGACCGCGTGGCTGGGGGGGGTCTTGATGGGCCCTAAGATTCGTGCGTGCTGCCGCCATGACCACGCGCCATGGGTGGGTCAGGTCGCCACTGCGCGGCGTGCCTGCCCGTGCTGGCGATGACTGGAGGCCCGGAGGTCAGGTGTCCACGCCTCGGCGCAGGCCTTCCGCCTCGCCTTCGATCTGCTCGGCGTCGTGTTCGTAGCTGTCCGCTAGGCGCCGGAGCAGCTTCGCCGTCCTGGGCCAGCCGGCGGCGGCGTCGGCCGCGCTGCGGTACTGGGCGGCAAGCCCGCTTTCCTTCTTACCTCCGTCGAACACTCCGCGGCCGGTAACTCCCCGCCGGTTGTAGATCCCCATCTCGAGGCCGCGGTCGAGCCGGTCACTGCGAATCTCCTCGAGCAGGTCTCGGATAGCCCGCGGCGGAGATGTCCCGTCACCGTCCGGCGCGGCCCAGGCGAGGGCCTGCCCGATCTCGCTGTCGCCGGGCCCGAGCCGGTCGTCCCGGGCGATGGCCGCCCGAGCGTCATCGACCCAAGCGCTGAGCGCGGCCGGGTTGGCCTTGCGGTCCGGGCCGGCAGTGGGGCAGCGCCGCCAGGACCGCAGGACGGAGAACGCCCTGGACGCGAACTCACGCCGCTGCTCCGCGTCGGCGGGCTGCTCCTTGTCTCCAGGGCCGCCGCCTCCGTCAGGGTTGTACAGGTAGCAGACGAGTTCGGCGAAGAACGCCGGCTGTTCGGACAGCGCCCCGTGCAGTGCGGGCGCGTTGGCCTGGTAGCCGAGGGCGGGGAACAGCTGCCATTCGAGGTTGACGACTCGCTGCTCGCCAACGTCTGTTCGATGCCGACCGAGCAGGGCGAACAGCCGCTCGTAGTCGTGGCTGGCAAGGCTCGCGAGCTCGGGGTCTTCCATTCCTGACGCGAGCAGCCCCTCAAGCGCGTCCGCGACGAGGCCGGCCGTCTCTGCCGTGTCGTGGCTTTTCGAGTACAGGACGCTCATGTGGAGGGCGGCGGCCCGCCGCTCTGCTCTGAGCAGGCCCCGGACCGCGTCGAGAGCCCGGTCGAAGCCGCTGCCGAGCCCGAAGTAGGAGAAGCGCTTCCAGTACTGCTCCGTCGTTTCGCCGGGGAGCTCGGCGAGGCGACGCCAGGCGTCAACCGGATCACCCACGGCCTTCAGCACGAGGGCCTGCGCGGTCGGGTCGTCCGTCACCGCAAGAAAAGCGTCGACCGGCGTGGTGTCGGTGCCGCGAAGCCGGGCGGACACGTACCCGTAGGCCACGTCGGGCCGCGTCCCGTGCGACGGGTCGCCGGCGTGGGCCAGCCATGACGCCATCTCTGAGTCGTGCGTCGGCTGAGCCGCGGCGAGGGCCGCTCCGGCGGCGTGCGGCGAGCCGGACACGTCGGCGAGCCGGACGATGCCGTCAAGACCTTCGGCTTCGATTACGTCCCGGACGGCGTCGACTCGGCGGCTCGCAAGCTCGGCGTCGTACGCTTCCAGGTCGTCCCGGCGGCCCATGTCGCCCAGTTCGACCCAGTCTGACGCGAAGAGCCACGCGCAGCGGCGGACCGGGTCGCGGGGGCGTACCGCTTCGGTTGCGGCTTCGAGCGCGGCGAGCTCGTCGTCGGGCAGCGCCCATGCGGCGTCGGCGTACTGGCGGTGCCTGGCGGTCTTGTCGTGCAGCGCGTCGTGGAGGCGGCCGCGGGCGTCATCGTCGTCGAGCCGGCCCGCAAGCTCGCTCAGCATCGCGGTGTAGTCGACAAGCTGCTCGGGGGGCAGGTCGTCGACCTTGCCGATGACTGCGAGGTGGCGCTCGGGGTCGTCGTCAAGGTCGTCCAGGAGCAGGCCGGTGACGTCGGTCGTCCTTCGGCGCAGGTCGTCGCGGGTGGTGGTCGGCGGGTCCTGCTTCCACGCGCGGAACTCCGGCGCGGCGTGGTCGGTCTGGAGGCCGTGGCCGTCGGGGAGGAGGTCGAGCAGGAGCCGGCGGCCGACGGCCGGCTCGTCTCGCAGGACCCGGCGAAGCGCCCGGAGGCGCTGCTCTTCTCCGGCGGCGGTCTCTGGGTGCCAGAGACTGACGATCTCCGCGAGGCTGCGCGCGGGCCGGTTCGCCAGCCGGCCGCCGGGGTCAAGGGCGGCGAGGCGCGCGAGGACGTCGACGGCGTCGTCAAAGTGCTCCGGCGCCCATGCGAGCGTCTCAAGCGCCCACAGGAACGCGGTGTGCGGCGACGGTGCGGCCCAGAGGCCGTCCTCGGGGCTCTCCGTAAACATTCTGGCGTGCAGCGGCTCTTCCCCGGCGAGGCCGTCGTGGAGCGCGTAAAGCAGCTCGTCCGGGGCGGCCTCGGCGAGTAGCGGCAGGACGTCGGACAGAGACGTCCAGAGGGCGTAGGTCCGGTCGGTGTTCGCCGCGTCGAACAACTCGCGCGCCACCAGCCGGGCCCGGTCGGGCCCGGCCAGCCCCCCGGCGTCGCGCCTGTCCGACGACGCGAGCAGCGCCAGGGTCCGCGCGACGCCGCGCCTTAAGGTTCCCGAGAACCGGCGGCGGGTGGCCTCAACGCCCGCGGCCGCGTCGCCCGCCGTTTCGGCTGTGAGGCCGGCCTCGCCGAAGACCTCGACGGCCAGCGCGGAGAACGCCGCGAGGTCGTCCTTGGTCAAGTACGCCCGCAGTAAGAGCCAGCTGTCCTGGGGCGACATCAGGTGCCAGCTCTCGCCGACGCGGCCGAGCATCGGCCCTTCGTCGCGGGCCAGCACCAGGGCGGCTTCCTGAACGTCGTCGTACGAGCGGCCGGCGCACCGGGCAACTGCGGCCCGGTCCGAGTCGCTGTCGCCGTGCCAGGCCCCGATGAGCACGATTCGTCGTCGGAGCAGGTCCGGCGCGGCTGCCCAGCCGGGCGTCAGCGCCGCGGTGTTGACCGCGACGGCCCGGCGCAGCGCGGGGAGGCTGCGACGGGCCAGCCGGCCCATCTCCGAGGCGCGGTCCCTCGTGAGCCCGGCAGCACGCAGTGCCGCCTCCGCCTGCTGGGAGTCGATCGGCGGCACGGCGACGTCGGCGTCCTGCCCGGGCGGACCGAGCAGGACGAGCTGGTGGGCGTGGCGGACTGGCAGGTCCGCAGCGAGCTGGGCGTCGTCGAGGACGAGGACAAGCGGGGACGGCTGCCGGATGAGCTGTAGAAGGTTGTGGCCGTCCGACACATGCAGCGCCCGGGCGCGAAGCCGGTCTCCGGCGGGGCCTTCGACGGTTCCCAGTGCCGCTCCAGCAAATGCCCGAAGGCCGTCCAATCCGAGGTCCCCGGCGACCGTCACGACGGGCCGGCCGGCTTGCAGCAGCGAGACGAGAGCCTTGGCGGCGTCCTCCCTGCCCGCGAGTACGACGTCAGGACCTAGCGGCGGCTGCGTGGACGGCAGCCATGTTTCGGTCCACCACGTCTCGACGGGCCGGACACCGGGCATAGTCTTGTTGAGGCGCTCCGCGAGCCACGCGGTCGTCGCCGGAGCCCGATCAAGCCAGACGTGGACGCCGTCGAGGTTGAACGCTAGGACGTCCTTCCACCGACCCTCCTTCCGCCTCGCGGACGACCACGTGCGGCTCTTAGTCCACGGCGCGAGGATGACCTCCACGTACGTACAGTCGGACGCCGGCGACGCCTCGGGGCCGTCCAGCCGCTTGCCGTAGTCGTCGTCGGCTTTGCCCTGCGCCTTGTTCTCGACCGAGAGCTCCCACACTGACCGGCCGGCCGGGACCTCCAGCGTCGCGCCGGCGGCGGTTACGACGCCGTCGAAGCCTCCCGACGCGACGCCGCTGCCCCCCGGCATGTCGAGCTCGGTCAGCCCGTCCGCGGTCTCGGCGATAAGCCTGCGCACCAGCAGCGGAAAGTCGGTGTCGAACCCCGCCCGGTCCGCCGCCTCTTTGAGGTCGTCACGATCTATCGGAGGCCAGTTCGACATGTGACCAGCCTATGGACAAGCGCTACTGCCGGGCGTCATCGTAAGTACGACGCCTACAGACCCTGCCCCTTGGTCACAGGGGTGCTTCCTGTCGGAAAACGCCACTGCACCCAAGCGTTGTGGGCGGTATGTCCTCCGCCACAATCGGCGCGACTAACGCCCCGATCGACTATTTCACCATAAGTCCAGTAGTCACCTCGAAAAGTCACGTCGCATTGGACTGCCACTCGATAGACGCGTCCACCACCAAAGTCCGCCTCGGCCCAAGCGACCGTATTGTCGTAGCCCCCGTGGGCTCGAGTGTCCTCAATAGCGCTCCAGACGTCGTCGGGCAGTGTCGGATCGTCGAAAAGGCTGCTCGGACTATCGCATGGAGGCGCGACGGCTTCGTTTGAACCTGTCTTAATTTTTGCGTCAATCGCCCATCGACCTGTACTGATGCGGTCCCACAAGCGACCGCCGCGGTCCCAAGCTACGCACTCAATGCGAACCCGGTCCCCTCGGTCGAGTTTCTGGACGATTGGGAAGTTCTCTCCCGGACCGCTCCGTACGTTCAAGCGGTAACCGGGATTAGTATTGACGGGATATGTCTTTGTCGTTGCTGCGCTGGCCGGCGCGGCGACGCCCAAGACGGCAATCGACAACGTCGCCGTGAGCAGGGCAGTCGAACGAATCCGGATGCTTTTCATGGTGAGTCTCCTAAGAGTCAGTACCTACCTCTAGCCCGGCCTCTTTGCCGCGACTCACTCAACCAACTATTGGATCATTGCTGACTCCCCAGGTCTCTGTGTGGTGGCTGAGAGTACCTGCGTTAGGCCATTCGAGGGAGGTGCTACCCCAAGATCTTTTAGGACCCTGACCACATAGATAAAGGACGTTCTCCGCGGCGAGGGCGATGCCATGCTGCGCGGGTGAGCGAACCGCTGTGGGCCCCGCGCCGCTCCCCCCACGAGCTGGGTGTCATCGCCCACGGGCCCCTCGTCCTGGCTCGCGCAGAGGGCATCGTCGCCGCGCTGCGCTGCGTCTTCGCTCACCCCGACGGGCTGCACCTGCCGCTGGTGCTGCGCGCCGATGCCGAGCGGGCCTCTGACCTCGGGCGCTGGTCCTACGGGCACCTGCGCCGTCACGGCGGCTTCGCCAGCCGTCAGGGCCAGCAGGGTGGGGAGTGGGCGTACTCCGCTCCCGAGCTGATCGTGGAGATCAACGGCCGGCGGGGACTGGTCGGCACCGACGGTCCGATCCATGCCAACGACGATGAGGGCGAGGGCACCGGGCGGGGCGGGGCGCGCGTTCACGGCATGGACGCCTCGTACTGATCGGTGAGCTGCCCGCCGACGGCGTGCTGCGCTTGAGCTTCGCCTGGCCGCAGGCGGGGCTGCCGCTGACCAGCACCACCGTGCGCCTGCAAGGGCTGGAGGATCTGGCCGAGCGCGTCGTCCCGCTGCCCTGACCGGCCGCCTCAGAGTGTTGATCTGCGGGCCGCGGATCAAAATTTAATGACCGTTTTAGCGCCTAGTCCCCGGCGACGAACTCCACGCGCTTTTTTAGTCCAGCTCCCCACGACCAGGGTCGAATCTCGTCGTTATGAATCCGACCGATCACAACGCCTGCGGAAACTCCGATCTCTTCCGCGAAAGACCTGACCTCGCCGATGCTGTTGAGCTCACGGAGCTTAAGAGTCAGCGAGGGATCGATTAGTAGGTTGGCAGAAAAGTCGTTCGCCTCCTTTTCTTTCCCAGCTGTCTCACCATCGGCTTGCCCGCCATTACGCTCGATGAAAACCTCTCCTCGTCCATGGAGAAGGACGTGAGCGCACTCATGGAAAAACGTGAACCAGAATCGATCGTCCGACTTTCCACGCAGAGACAGCTGGATGACTGGACGGTTGCGCACCCAGTGGGTCGCTCCTGAAGCGCGGGTGCCGGCTACGTCGGGGACGAAGACGACAGCCACTCCAGCCTCGCTGCAGACGTCAACGATCTGCTGGCCGATGTCTCCGCTAGCGCGAGTGAGTGCTCGTAGCTGAGGCAGGCGCTGCTTGAGTGCGTCCGACTTGAACGGAGGTAGCTCGCGAGTGTCCACCTCCAACTCGCCGAGGCGAAGCCAAGCTGCAACAGCTCCAGGCGAGACCTTGTGTGCCTCGCTCTGGCGGAAAGAGGCTTGTGGGCGCAGATAGACCGCCCGCCAAGACTCGACCGTGGCTGTACCAAAGAAGCGAAGAGCTTCAATTACGCACCCTGCTTTGTCGCGCGCAGCGGCCGTAATGTGGCCGCGCTTGCGCAACTCAGCGATGGGAATTTCGTCGAGCCAGGTGATGCTCTCCTCGATCTCGCGACTACGCCGAAGGCGTGCCAGGTCCTCCTGGTACTGCGCCTCTCGTGCGAGCCAGAAACTTGCTGGGATCGCGGTCACCGTCTCGAGAGCCAAAGCGCTGGCGGGAGTGATCGAAGCAACGCCGTTGATCATCTGATTGACGTGCTTGGTCGACATGCGAAGGCGCGCGGCAAGCTGTCCCTGCGTCATGTCGTGCTCATCAAGCCACTCCGCGAGCGTCTCGCCAGGAGCTATGGCGTAGTTCTCTGCCTCCGCCTCGTACGTGGGCTCCGCCTCGTACGACTGACTCACGCTGCTCGCCTCCTCTGCATCAGTGGTAGTCCTCAACCCTTTGGACCGTGAGGGTGGCCTCTTCAGACGGCTGAATGATCAACCGCCAGTTGGGCGTCAGGCGGGCTGACATCTCGCCTGATCGATCGCCTGTTAGCCACTCCCATCGCCCAGGGAGTGTGAGTAGGTCGTCCGGCTGTGCCACAGCCTTCATGTCCTTGATCCGTCGCGCGAGAGCGGCAGCGATGCTGTCGCCCCACTCCTTGCGCATCGCGTTGTAGTCGGAGCACCGCTTGGCCAGACGGTTGGAGGAGTACACCACACGCACAAGCGGGCACCTCTTACCTAATCGGTAATAACTTGCGTAGCTTAGCTCGTCTCGCTGACAGTCGCTCACGCTTCCCCCGCTACGGCAGCGAGGGCTAGGACCGGATCGGCTCAGCAAGGGCTCGGTAGAGCGTGGCTCGTGAGACCCCAACCGCAGCCGCCGCTCCGGCTACAGAGTGCTGCCCGTTGGTCAGCAGCGCTCGGGCCGCGGCCAGCTTCGCCGGGGTCATCACCACCGGTCGACCTCCCCGGCGTCCGCGGGCCGCGGCCCGCCTCGAGCCCAGCTGTGGTTGCGCTCACGAAGCAGGTCTCGCTCGAACTCACCCAGTGCGCCGAAGAGGTGTAGGACGAGGCGGCCGGTGGCGGTGGTGGTGTCGATGGACTCTGTCAGCGAGCGGAAGCCCACTCCCCTACTTGTGAGCTCATCGATGAGCTGCAGCAGGTGGCGCAAGGAGCGGGCCAGTCGGTCGAGACGCCAGACGACGAGGACGTCCCCGGGCCCAAGGCGCTCGAGCACGTCTTCTAGGGCTGGGCGGGTGGTTAGTGCGCCAGAGGCAGTGTCAGTCCAGACCCGGTAGCAGCCGGCGGCGGTGAGGGCGTCGTGCTGTAGGGCGGGGTCCTGGGCGGTGGTGGAGACGCGCGCGTAGCCGAGCAGGTGGGCAGGAGCGTGAGCGGGCACAGCCGGACGGTCTCAGAAAGCACTGATGTCGTGCGGGTGAGACGCCAGTTGCGGACACGGGTTCCGAGACGGCGTGCCGCCGCTCTAGGCCTACTCCCCCACCTGTCTCGCAACCGGTCCGCGTGACCTTGTGGGGTCCGCAAAGCAAGTCGATTACTGACCAGTCGCGAGTCGTTGCATCTAGCCTTGGCTCTTATGGATCTCCTCTTGTGGATCGGCGTCCCGTTCTTCGTCATGTTCGTCGCTACATGGCTCCCCCTCAGGGCTTTCGCGCGACGTCAGCAACTGAGGACAGGACGCGCCCGCTGAGGACCGTCTACCGGGAGCTCCTCCCACCGCCGCGACAGACAGCTTGCTGCCGCAGCAGCGTCGTCCCGATAGACCCGTCCATCGTGGTCGTCCCGGTGAGAGGCCTCATGCGGCGCATCGTTCGAGGGCTCAGGCACACCCGATCTGTCCAGAGATAAAGGACGTTATCGGCTGGCAATCGCGTTGTGCGAGAAACTATTCAGTCCGACGAGGGCACCGGGGCGTTCGTCACCTATGTCCAGCAGGACTCGGTGCTTCAACTGCCGCGTTCAGGCTTTCGCTGGCACCAAACTGCCCATTCGCCGCCCACCCGGCGGTTGCCCTGGCGACGCGGTCCGGGAGGTCTGGTGAGCAAACGCGGCAGCGGTTGCGGTTCTGCGCCTCAGCTTCCTGTCGGGTCAGTAGATGTGGCCAGCCGACGGTGACGCCACCGTGCTTGGCGTCGTAGGGGCTGAGGGTTTCAATCGCGTGATCGGCGAAGTTGATTTCGCGCGTCATTGCTGAGCAGCCCCGTTCGTGGATTTTGCCTTCCCCGCTGTACCTGCTCCAGGTAGCGTCGGTGACGGCGTACCGGCGAGCGGGGTCCTTGGTCTCTTCGGCCCACCGGCGCCGGCCGGCCGTCGATAAGGCCATCGACCGGGCGTAGGCCTGGCAGTACTCGCACATCGCGTACTTGCCACCGGGATCACACTGGGCCCGTTCGGCGTGAGTTTGAATGACCTGGTTGTACTCAGTTCGGGCTTCTTCCATGCCCTGCTGGACGGCGGCCAGCAACTCGTTCAGGTCGGCATCTGTCTCGCCTAGGGCCATCCCTGCGGAGAGCATCAGTTTGCAGAGCGGATGGACGAATTCGAACGAGTGGTGGTCGAACTCCGCCTCCGGGCTCCACAACTGCTTGCCGATCGAGTGCGCGCGCGTCATCTGCTCATCCACATCGGGCATTGTCGCGCCTGCGACGACCACCACGGCAAGCGTGATGCAGATGGAAGTGGCCAAACCGCTGTCCTAGCTGTACTGCAGGGACGTGGGTCTTGCGTAGTGATAGTCAGTTAGATCGGCAGTAATCGACCCTTTAGTGCCGGTGTGCGTGCCAAGGTGAGGCTCGTGACCCCTGCTCCCCCGCCCGAGAGTCCCCTGGTCACCCCCCGGACCACCCCTCGGGTGCTGGCCTACCTACGGGTCTCCACTGCGGAGCAGGCCGACTCCGGCGCAGGACTCGACGCCCAACGCACCGCCCTGGCAGCCGAGGCGGCTCGACGTGGCTGGGAGCTGGAGTTCGTCGTAGACGCAGGCCACTCCGCCAAAGACCTCAACCGCCCGGCCCTGACCGCTGCCCTGGCGCACCTGAACGCGCGCGAAGCCGACGTGCTGATGGTCTCCAAGCTGGACCGCCTCTCCCGCTCGGTGCATGACTTCTCCGGGCTGGTGAAAGAAGCCACTCGGCGCGGGTGGTCGGTCATCTGCCTGGACTTGGGCGTGGACACCTCCACCCCGAACGGGAAGTTCATGGCCACCGTCACCGCCGGCATCGCCGAGCTCGAGCGCGAGCTGATCGGTCAGCGCACTCGCGACGCTCTCGCCGCGAAGAAGGCCGCCGGAGTGCGCTTGGGCCGCCCCCAGGTCCTGCCTATGGCCGTGGTGCGCCGCATCGTCGACGAGCGTGAGGCCGGCCGCTCCTGGCAGACCATCGCCGACGCCCTGACCGCGGATGGGGTACCCACCGCCCGCGGCGGTGTGACCTGGACCTTCTCCTCGGCTCGGGCCGTCTACGGCAGCCAGGCCGCCGCCCCGCTGCGGGCGCAGGCCCAGGTGAGCTCATGAGCAGGGGTAGCCATCTGCGGCGCACCCGCATCAGGCAATGAGCCGCCGGGTGCGATCTTGCGCTGGGTCTTGCGCACCCCTGGCTCAACGGCACAGGTAGCTCACGAGCTCGAGCGAGTATTTCCCTTAGGACGAGTGCGTCCTCGGCTCTTTGCGCGCCGGTACAGCACCACCCACACCAGTACGCACAGCACCATGGCGCTGATCGAGGACCAGATCACCCAGTCCGGCGCGATCGGGTCACCGAGGCGCCCACCGCGGCTCACCAAGGCGATGGAGCCAAAGATGAAGGCACCCACAGCCCACACCCGGGTGCCCGTGGTGGGCGTGTGCGGGTCGGTGCGAAGGTCCAACGGCTCGCGCTGGGCGTCTTCGTCCTTGCGCTGTTGCACCGAACGGCGCCAGGCGTCCTTTAGCTGCGAGGTACGCATGCGCGTGATCATGGACGAGCCGCACCGCCCGCGCCAGCCGGAGTCGCCCCGCACCTGTAGTTCCAGCTGTCGCGGACACCAGTTCTGGGACGGCGTGTCACGGCCCTAGTGCCACTCCCCTGTGGCGTCTCACAACCGGTCGTCACCGAGACGCCTCACCAGTACTGCCCTCAACGGGCTTGGGCTCACTGGTAGACGTTCTTGCGGTCACCGACCACTAGAACCAGTACGAGCAGCTTCCCGTCGTTGACCTCGTAGCGAACGCGGAACGACCCCCACTGGCCTCGCACGTCGAGGCGGTACTCACCGGGTGAGCCGACAATGTTGGTGGACTTCGACGACCGAGGGTTCTGCTCTAGCTGCTTGACGGCGGCCTTGATCATGCTCGCGGCTTGCGGGTTCCTCTTGCCAATTTTCGTCAGTTGCCGGTCGGCAGAGGGCGCGTACTTGACTTTGTAGGTGCTCACTCGTCTGCTGCCCGCCCGGCCCGTGCGGCCGGGATGGGTTCTGCGCCACCCGCCATCTCGGCGCGGGCGGCGGCGACGGCCTCGGTGTCGGCCGCGTTCTCCAGGGCTTCGATCGCGCGCTCGTAGAAGTCGGCAGACACCACGGCGGCGACGGGCCGCCCATGCTTGGTCAGCAGCGTCGGGTGCGTCTGTGCACGGTCGATCATCTTCTTAAAGCCACCCCGAGCCTCACCGACAGGGACAACGAACTCGAAACCTTCTTGGTCGAGGCCGTCGTCGGCGGGGGGTAGAGCGTCGGCGGCTGCGGTGAGGTCCTCGCGGGTGATGCCTGCCCTGCCCATCACCGTGACGAACGCGGATAGGGGAATCAGGCGCGTGCTGGTCTCATCGGCGAGGCCCTCAAACACGTCGCCCTTCTGGATGGGACTAGTAGCCAGAGAGTGGGCGTCGGAGTGCCGGAGGTCTTTGGTGGCGGCCTTCTTCGCGGTCCTCATGCGGAGAAGTGTACGCTTCTTGACTTTTGTACACAACGGGGAGCTCGCAGGGCGCTGGTTGAGTAGTCAACTACGCGGCTCCGTCCGAAGCGCACCGGTTGAGTGCTGTTACTGGCAGAAGCCGACGTTGGTACCCGTCATCGCCTCGCCTGGCTCGGGCGCCCGCTTCGTAGCGCTGATTGACATCGCCGCGAAAGTCCGGGATAATTCTCGATGTAACCCCGGTGAGGCCCATGGCCCCGGGGTTTCGCCATGTCCGAGGCTTGCGCACTGAGTACCCGTCGACCTTGCGACCTCATCAATCTGGCCACGCTCCCCTGCTCAGCTGGGGTGTCAGGACATCGGGGTCGAGGACTTCTCCGCAGCGGCGAAGCGCTGGCGGGCTGCTTGACGGCTGACGCCGAGGGCCAGGGCAAGGTGGTTCCAGCTCGCCCCCGCGCGACGGGCGCGCAGGACGGCGGCCGTGAGGTCTTCTTCCGCGGCCTGGACGCGGTCGACGGCGGTGGCGACGTCACGCACTTCCTGCACGACGACCGTGGCGGTTGTGGTGGCCGGGTCCAGGTCGTCCAGCCAGCGCGCGGCCGCCTCGTGCTCCGTGGCCTGTGGAGTCGAGGTGTCGCCGGGTGGCGTGGTGTCGTCGGTCACGACGGTCTCTTTCCGGAGGTTGCGTCAGTCGAGGTGTGTCCGGTCGTTTAGACGGAGTGCTCAGTCGAGGTAACGGTAGAAGGAGGCCCGCATCTCACAACCGGTCGGCTCGAGACGCCGTTGCCAGGCCATAAGCTCGTGACCTGCATGTTTACATACATACATGTCTACATGCTGATATGTATGCATGTCATCGTGTAGGTATGTCAGCCTCCGTGGCGCTCCAGGTAGTCGCTCAGCGCGGCGGCGGTCAGGGCCTGCACGGTGGTGTCGTTCTCAGCCGCCCACCGCTTGACCCGTCGGCGCAGCGTGGGGTTTATGCGCACGCTGAACATGGGCAGCGCTGCCGCCGGCTGACCGGCCGACACAGCCGGGCTAGCGACAGACTCAGCTGCTGGCTCGGGGGTCGGCATGGCGTAGGCGTTGTCGGTGGCGTCTGAGGGGGCCGTATCGAATCCAGGTAGGAAAGTGTCCTGAAGGTCGTCGCCGGCCAGCGCTGAGGATGCCGCCGCCGGAGGCGGTGCGACGGGGTGTGCGGCGGCCGGTGCCTTGCGCAGCGCGGTCTTGGGGGTGGGCTTGGCCATCAGGACACCTCCATGGTGCTCGAGGGCTGTAGGGCCAAGACGCGCTCGGCTAGGGCGTCATAGACGTCGGCCACGGGCTTGCCATCCGCGCCGTAGTCGGCCACCGAGGCCGCAGCGCCCATCGCCGCGGCCACGACCGCGCGGGCGGGCACGTACGGCTCCCACACCGCCGCGCCGTAGACCTCGGCGACCTCGGCCACGCGAAGCGCCGACTCAGTGGTGCGGTTCTGGTGGTTGACCACGATGCCGGCCAGCTGCAGCCGGCGGTTGTAGTGCTCAGCCACCACGTCGCGGGTGCGCAGCACGTTCTCTACCCCGCGCAGGCTCGCCGCGCTGGGCTCGGTGACCACCACGACGTGGGTCGCGGCCACGAACCCCAGGACGACGAGTCGCCCGATGCTCGGCGGGCAGTCGATCAGCACCACGTCGTAGTCGCTGAGCCCGTCCAGGGCCTTGGCCAGGCGGAACTCGCTGCCGGGGCTTAGGTCGGTCTCGCGCTCAGCCAGGTCCAGCGTGGAGCCGATCACGTCGATGCCCGCCCCCCAGCCGGCGTGCTGGATTGCCTCGGCAGCGATGCCTCGGGTGTCGGCGTACACCGCATCGTTGACGTTGCGCACGTCGTCCAGCGGGTCCAAGCCCATCCACTGCGTCAGGTCGGCCTGCGGGTCTAGGTCCACGCACAGCACCCGCAAGCCCCGGCGGTCCAGGGCGGCGGCGATGCCGACGACGGTGGAGGTCTTACCCACGCCGCCCTTCTGGTTGGTGAACGCCACAGTCAACATGTCTACATGCCTACATGTTGACGTCCAGGCAAATTGGTATCTGGCAGCCGACACGCCTGGTGGGCGCGATGACACAGGCGGCCCGGGGTGGCCGAGGTGGCGCCGGTCTTCCATATCGACCAGCCCGCACCGAGGCCAGGAGCTGACTGCTCGCCGCCACGACGGCTACCTAGCCGCTGAAGACGGTCAGTCGTTGCTCACGCTGATAGGGGCTGCTCGTCGGCGGCCTGCACCTCGGCCAGCTTCTTCGCCTCGTGCAGCAATCGACCAACGGTGCCGATAGCCACGCCCATCTCAGCGGCAATCTCGCGGTGCTTCAGCCCTTGGGCGCGTAGCTCCACAGCGCGATCGCGGCGGACTCTGGCCCGAGCCAGGAAGTCTTCGCGCGGCTCTGCGACCAGCCGCTTGACCGTCGAGGTGGACACGCCAAAGTGGGCGGCTGCCTGGCGTGCGGTCATCTTTCGCCGCGCTGGAGTCTCTGCACTCACAAGACACCCTCCCGGATCGCTGCACGCTTAGCCTTTCTCGCCAAGGATGCCGCTTCCGTGGCTTTGGCGACGTTGCGACGGCGTGCCTCCAGCTGCGCCGGCGTGCTCATACGCCCTGCAGTCTGGCCGCCCTTCACCGCGCCGCGGGCGCGAGCTTCGGCGGCGCTGGGCTGCGCTGCACGGCGCCGGCCGCGGATGGTCTGGACGACGACCAGGCCCTCGCGGGAGAGCTTGCGCCAGACCCACCGGGCAACCGACTGCGCGGTGGCGGCGACCTCGGCTGAGGGCAGCGGGACGGCGAACTCGACGTTGATGCCGAGTGCGACGGCCAGGACGGTCTGCTCCCACTCCAGGCGGTCGTCGTAGCGGTAGCGGGCTCGGTAGGCCCAGGTCCGCAGGCCGTCGAAGAGGTGGACGTTGCGGCCTAGCCCGGTGGCCTCGGTGGCGCGCTTG
>JBPBQU010000536.1:0-14468 GCA_050955085.1 Janthinobacterium lividum
AAGGAGTACCCGCCGGAGATCTACGGGGGGGCCGGGGTGCACGTCGAGGAGCTGGTGCGCGCGTTGCGCTCCGTGGCGGGTCCCGGGGTGAGCGCCCCCGAGGTCCAGGTCCGCTGCTTCGGTGCGCCCCGCAGCGAGCCCGGCGCCACGGCCTACGCCGAACCGGGTGAACTGGTGGACGCGAACGCGGCGCTGCGGACCCTGGGGGTGGACCTGCCGATGGCCGCCGACTGTGCCGGCGCCGACCTCGTGCATTCCCACACCTGGTACGCCAACACCGCGGGACACCTGGCCTCGTTGCTCTACGGGATCCCGCACGTCGTCACCGCGCACAGCCTGGAACCGTTGCGGCCGTGGAAGGCCGAGCAGCTGGGGGGCGGCTACGCGCTGTCGTCGTGGGCGGAACGGACCGCCTTCGAGGCCGCCGCGGGTGTCATCGCCGTCAGCGCGGGGATGCGCGCCGACATCCTGCGCAGCTACCCGGTGCTGGACCCGGCCCGGGTGCACGTGGTGCACAACGGCATCGACGCCACCCGGTGGACGCCCGTGCAGGGCCGTGACCTGGTCCGCGCCAACGGAGTCGACCCGGACCAGCCCAGCGTCGTGTTCGTCGGGCGCATCACCCGGCAGAAGGGACTGCCGCACCTGCTGCGGGCCGCGGCGATGCTGCCGCCCGAGGTGCAGCTGGTGTTGTGCGCGGGGGCTCCCGACACCCCGGAGATCGCCGCCGAGGTCGCGGCCCTGGTGGCCGAGTTGCAGCAGGTGCGTTCCGGTGTCGTCTGGTTGCAACGCCATCTCTCCCGCGAGGAACTGCTGCAGCACCTCTCGCAGGCCACGGTGTTCGTCTGCCCCTCCGTCTACGAACCCCTCGGCATCGTCAACCTCGAGGCGATGGCCTGCGGCGCAGCGGTGGTGGGCACCGCGACGGGCGGGATCCCCGAGGTCGTCGACGACGGTGTCACCGGTTGGCTCGTACCCATCGAGCAGGTCAGCGACGGCACGGGGGCGCCGGTGGACCCGGACAGGTTCGTCGCCGACCTGGCCGCGACGCTCACCGAGGCGACCGCCGACCCCGAGCGTGCCCGCGCCCGCGGCCGGGCCGGTCGCGCCCGCGCGGTGGAGGAGTTCTCCTGGGGTGCCATCGCCGAACGCACGCTGGAGGTGTACGCATCGCTGTCATGAGTGTCCGTCCCCTTCCCCTCCCAGGTCCCAGCGGGCGTCCCGCCTCCCGGGTGGTCGCGATCGAGGCGGTGCTGCCTGCGCACCGCTACGACCAGGCTGAGATCAGTGCCCATCTCGCGCCGTTGCTGACGCCCGACCCCCTCACCGCTCCCGACGCGGGCCGGCGGACGGGCACGCGTCGCCAGCTGCTGCACCGACTGCACGCGGCCAGCGGGGTGGCCCAGCGCCACCTCGCACTGCCACTTCAGAGTTACGCCCGACTCGGGTCCTTCGACGTGACCAACGCGGCGTTCGTCGAGGTCGGCCTCGATCTCGCCGCACGCGCGGTCAAAGGAGCGCTCGCCAGTGCCGGGTTGCGTCCCGACGAGGTCGACTTCCTGTTCTTCACGACCGTCACCGGGGTCGCGGCCCCGTCGTTGGACGCACTGCTCGTACCGGCGGCGGGGTTGCGCCCCAACGTGAAGCGGGTCCCGTCGTTCGGTCTGGGATGTGTGGCCGGGGCCGCCGGGATCGCCCGGGTCGACGACTACCTCGCCGGTCATCCCGAGGAGGTGGGGTTGCTGGTCAGCGTCGAGCTGTGTTCGCTGACGCTGCAGCGTGATGACACCTCCGTCGCGAACCTCGTCGCCAGCGGGTTGTTCGGCGACGGGGCGAGCGCGGCGGTCCTCGCGGGTTCCGCCCGCAGCGCGCGAACCCCCGGCTGGGACGTCGTGCGTTCGGAGTCGCGTCTCTACCCCGGCACGGCCGACGCCCTCGGCTGGGACGTCGGCAGTTCCGGGTTCCGCATCGTCTTGTCACCCGGCCTGCCGGACATCCTGGCGCGCCACCTCGGGGACGACGTGACGGAGTTCCTGGCCCCGGCGGGCGGCATCGACGCGGTCGATCGCTGGGTGGTGCACCCGGGCGGACCCAAGATCCTGCAGGTGCTCGAGACCGCCCTCAACCTGCCCGCGGACGCGCTCGCGCCGAGTTGGGCGTCCTTGCGTGACGTCGGGAACCTCTCGAGCTCCTCCGTGCTCCACATCCTGGCGGCGATGCCGTGCGAGGCGGGAGAGGTGGCGCTCGTGCTCGGGGTCGGACCCGGAGTCAGTACCGAACTCGTTCTCCTGAGAGCAGCATCGACGTGAGCGCCACCGGGTGGTTCGTCGTCCTGGTGCTCGCCACGGGGGGCGAACGGGTGGTCGAACTCGTCGTCTCCACCCGTAACGCGCGATGGTCCTTCGAGCGCGGGGGGACGGAATCCGGGCGCGGGCACTTCCCGCCCATGGTGGCGCTGCACACGGGCCTGCTGCTGGCCTGCCTGTTCGAGGTGGGTCTCGCGGACCGCCCGTTCACGCCCGCGCTCGGCTGGCCGATGCTGGCCCTCGTCCTCGGGTCGCACGCGTTGCGATGGTGGTGCATCACGACGCTGGGGCCACGCTGGAACACCCGCGTCATCATCGTCCCGGGCCTGAGCCCGATCGCCTCCGGGCCCTACCGGTTGCTGCGCCACCCCAACTACGTCGCGGTGGTGCTCGAGGGGTTCGCGCTGCCCCTGGTGCACTCCTGCTGGGGCACGGCGCTGGGTTTCACGCTGCTCAACGCGGTGCTCCTGCTGGGGTTCCGGATCCCCGCCGAGAACCGCGCGCTGGCGTCCCTGCCGGCTCGGTGACGAACGCCCGAAACCGAGCCGACAACCGATCCCACCACCGCGACGCCGTCCCCGGAGGCGCGCGGTTTCAGGGACGGACGGGCTCGGTGTGCGCGTTGACGGCCGCGACGACCGCCCGCCGGGCGACACCCGCGACCTCGCGCAGCGCCTGGGTGCGTGAGGACGCCTCGTAACTGGTGATCGCCGCTCCGTCGTCCTCCACCGCGAGCTCCACGATGGCGAGCACCCGCGCCGCGGTCTGCAGCACCCGCGTCGCCCGGGCAGAGGTCCCCGGCGGCACCACGTCGCGCGCCAGCGCACCGTCGCGTACGGCCGCGATCCGGTCCGCGGCGTCCTCGCGCCACCGGGCCACGTCCAAGCTCGCGAGCGCCTGTGTCGCGGTGCTGAGCGCGACCCGCAGCTCACGCTCCGAGTCCGCCACGCTCGAGCTCTCCGGCGCCCGGCGCGGGGCCGCACCCAGCACCGACCAGGACACCAGAGCGCCCGGTTCCCAGACGCTCCCGAACTCCGTCACCTCCGGCACCAACGCCCAGCGCTGCTCCCAACCGGCCACCTCCGCCACCACGCACTCCCCGGACTCCAGCGCCGCCAGGTTCACCGCCGCCGGCCCCGGCAGGCCGCGGGGGTCACCGGGGACGGGCAGGACGAGCAGCAGGTGCGCGGAACCCCGCGCGAGCTTGACCTCGGCCAACCCGGCCAGCAGTGTCCGCAGGTCGTCACCGCGCGCGGCCGCCAGACCGGGGAGGTCGGCGGTGTCGTCCTCCCAGTGCACGACATGGGGCTCGTCGTCGCGCACGACAGCGGCGACCGCGATCTCGAGCGGGCACGTCCCCGCGAGGACGCCGGTGCCCCAGGCGGCCAATCGCGCGGAGCGGGGCAGGTCCAGCACGCGGGAAAGCCTACGACCCTCTCCCCGCGCCGGTGAGACCCCTGGTTAGGGTCGCGGACATGAGCGACGTGCTGGACCTCTCAGCGGTGACCGTGCGGCGGGGGAGCAGTGTCCTGCTCGAATCCGTCGACCTCGCGGTGGACGCCGGTGAGCGCTGGGTCGTGCTGGGGCCCAACGGGGCCGGGAAGTCCACCCTGCTCTCCATCGCCTCGGCGCGGATGTTCCCCACCTCCGGTTCGGTCCAGATCCTCGGCGAGACCCTCGGCAGGGTGGACGTCTTCGAACTGCGTCCCCGCATCGGCCTCGCCAGCACCGCACTCTCGCGTGCCGTCCCGGGCCAGGAGAAGGTCCGCAACGTCGTCGTCACCGCCGCCTACGGCGTCACCGGCCGTTGGCACGAGGAGTACGACCCCGATGACGAGGCCCGCGCCGTCGAGCTCCTCGCCCTGCTCGGCATCGGCCATCTCGCCGAGCGGGCCTTCGGCACGCTCTCCGACGGGGAACGCAAACGCACCCAGATCGCCCGCGCGCTCATGACCGACCCCGAACTCCTCCTGCTCGACGAACCCGCAGGTGGTCTCGACCTCGGCGGTCGTGAGGACCTGCTGCGCCGGCTCACGGCGCTCGCGGGCGATCCCGCCGCACCCACCACCGTCCTGGTCACCCACCACGTCGAGGAGATCCCGATCGGCACCAGCCACGCACTGCTGCTGCGTGCCGGCCGGGCGCTGGCCTCCGGACCGGCCGAGGAGGTCCTCACCTCGGCGTTGCTCTCGCAGACCTTCGGCCTCGCCCTGGACGTGGAACGGCGCGAGGGGCGGTTCGCGGCCCGCGCGATCTGAGGTCGCGGCGGGCACCGCACCGAGGGTGAGCCATTTTGTATATTGATGCAGCATCCTGCATAATCTCTCCATGTCCAAGGTGCTGACCTCCCTCCCCGTCGGCGAACGCGTCGGCATCGCCTTCTCCGGTGGCCTCGACACCTCGGTGGCGGTCGCCTGGATGCGGGACAAGGGGGCGGTTCCGTGCACCTACACCGCCGACATCGGCCAGTACGACGAGCCCGACATCGCCTCCGTCCCGGATCGCGCCTCGGCCTACGGTGCGGAGCTCGCGCGTCTCGTCGACTGCCGCGACGCGCTCGTCGAGGAGGGCCTCGCGGCGCTGACCTGCGGGGCGTTCCACATCCGCTCAGGTGGACGCAACTACTTCAACACCACACCGTTGGGCCGTGCCGTGACGGGCACGAAACTCGTCCGCGCCATGCTCGAGGACGACGTCCAGATCTGGGGTGACGGTTCTACCTACAAGGGCAACGACATCGAGCGGTTCTACCGCTACGGCCTGCTCGCCAACCCCGCCCTGCGCATCTACAAACCCTGGCTCGACGCCGCCTTCGTCACCGAACTCGGTGGGCGCAAGGAGATGTCGGAGTGGCTGCTCGCCCACGAGCTGCCCTATCGCGACAGCACCGAGAAGGCGTACTCGACCGACGCGAACCTCTGGGGTGCCACCCACGAGGCGAAGGCGCTGGAACACCTCGACGCCAGTGTCGAACTGGTCCAGCCCATCATGGGCGTGCGTTTCTGGGACCCGGCGTCGAAGATCCTCCCCGAGGACGTGACGATCGGTTTCGAGCAGGGTCGCCCCGTCACCATCGACGGAGCGGAGTTCGCCCGGCCTCTCGATCTCGTGCTGGCGGCGAACGCGATCGGAGGCCGCCACGGTCTCGGCATGTCGGACCAGATCGAGAACCGCATCATCGAGGCCAAGAGCCGCGGCATCTACGAGGCCCCCGGCATGGCGCTGCTGTTCGCCGCCTACGAGCGTCTGGTCAACGCCATCCACAACGAGGACACCGTCGCGACGTACCACTCCGAGGGTCGCCGACTCGGGCGCCTCATGTACGAGGGTCGGTGGCTGGACCCGCAGGCCCTGATGCTCAGGGAATCGTTGCAACGCTGGGTCGGTACGGCCGTCACGGGCGAGGTCACGCTGCGCCTGCGCCGCGGCGAGGACTACTCGATCCTGAACACCACGGGTGCGGCCTTCAGCTACCACCCCGACAAACTCTCGATGGAACGCACCGCCGATTCCGCCTTCGGGCCGGTGGACCGGATCGGGCAACTGACGATGCGCAACCTCGACATCGCCGATTCGCGCGCCAAGTTGGAGCAGTACTCGGCGCTGGGGATGATCGGGACCGCCCAGACCTCCCTCGTCGGCGATCTGCCGAGTGGCGGGGCCCAGGCGATCGCGTCCCGCGGTCGGTCCTCCGGCGATGACGAACTGCTCGACCGCGCGGCCATGGAGGCCGGCACCGACTGACTGCCCGACTGGCTGCCCGGCGGGTGGCCGCGTCGATACCCGGCACGCACGGACCGACGCGCGAGAGGCCGCACCAGCACCGTGTCCGGATCGGGTCCGCGGCCACCCCCGCACGCGTTGCGAGATCGGCAACCGTGGCCAGCGGACGCAGCCGCGGGCCGTCGTGGGCGTCTCAGGACGCGGACGAGTCCATCTCGTCCGCGATCCGCTGCACCATGTTCACGTACCAGTCCGCGTGGTTGTACCGGAACACTGCACCGGATTCACCCGAACGCCCCTGCCCGGCCCCGTTGGCGCAGAGGTACTTCGCCGCGCTGAAGATCGCGTCGGCGGGATCCATGACGTCGGTCCTGCCGTCACCGTCCCCGTCCACCGCGTAGGCGGCGAACGTCGCCGGCATGAACTGCATCGGCCCCAGGGCCCCCGCCGAGGACGGTCCCATGGTGCGCCCGTGGCCGCTCTCGACCTGGCCCACGGCCGCCAGCAACGAGGAGCGCATCCCCGGGCAGGTTTGCGCCGCCTGCTGGTAGAGGGTGGCGTAGTCGAGCGGCACCGTCCGGGCGTGCACGACGGCTGCATTCGAGACCGCCGAGGCCGCCAATGCGGCCGCCGCCGCTCTGGCCACCGCCAACGCGGCTGCGGCCTCCTCGGCCGCCTGCAACTGCGCGGCCTGCGCCGACAGCGTACTCACCCGTTGCTGCGCGCGCTCCAGGGCCACCTGCAGCTGACTCATCTCCGCCGCCACGTCGCGCAACCCCGAGACCGCGGCCACCGCGTCCGCACCCGACGCCTCGGCGGTGGTGGCGCCGTTGCGCATCGCGTCCTCGGCCGCGCGCAGCGCCTGCTGGTCATGGTGCGCGACCGCATCCACGGCTCGTTCCCGCACGAGGTCGCGACCGCGCAACGCCACTGCGGGGTCGTCACCGGTGGCGAGCGATCGCAGCACCACGTACCCGCGCGTCTGGGTGATGGCGCTGCCCGCGTCCATGTAGAGCGAGCGGATCCGCTGCGTGCGTCCCGCGGCGATCGCGTCGCGGGCGTTCGTGTCCCGCCGGGCCTCGACCTCGGCCCGGATGCTGGCGGAGACGGCGTCACCGACGGCGCTCTGCTGGCGGGCGAGGGCCTCCTTCGCGGCCACGACGCGATCGGCGGCCTCGTTCACCGCGTCCACCGCGGCGGTGGCCTGCGCGCGCGCCTGGGCAGCCGTCTGGGGCGCGGCAGCGAGCTGGCCGGCGGTAGCGGTCTGGCCGGTGCTGACCGGGTCGGCGTGGGCGGGGAGGGCCTGGGAGTTCGCCAGGACGCAGACCGCGACCGCGGCGAATACGGCTGCGGTGGTGGAGGTACGACGCCCGGCCCAGCGCGCGTGGGGGGTCACGCGGAGATGGTCGTCAGGTCGGCGTCCGGTCTTGAGGAGGAAGCTCACCCGAATACCAGCCGGGGCGCGTCATCCCGCGGTCTACGGCTTATGCTCATAACTGTGGAGAGTCACCGCGATACGCAGCGTAAGTGATCTTCGGTCCGATGTGGTCGACGTCCTGGTGCAGTCAGTGAATCGGGGGCCGTCGCACCGCTCGGACGACAGGCAGCTCGGGCAGTAGACAGCTCGGACAGTAGACAGCTCGGACAGCAGGGGTCGAACGACAGTCGTTCGAGCAGGGGTACATCGTGGACAGCAGGGGGACGACGTGGGGGACGCGGAGCTTCGACCCGCGCCGAGGGTGCAGCACCTGCACGACGACGCGAACGCACCAGCCGACTCACAGGTACGCGAGACCGGTTTCGGGAGCGAGGGCCGGCACCGCTGGGGGAAGCGGCTGGACAACCTGAGGTCGGACCCCGACCAGCTCGCACTCGTCATGCATCCCGTGGTGGACGTCGTCGCCGGTCGGGTCGCCGGTTACGAGGTCCTCTCCCGGTTCGCGGCCCCGCAACCCACCGAGGCCTGGTTCCTCGCCGCGCGCACCCTGGAGCGCAGCGCCGAGCTGGACGGCCTCGTCCTGCGCGCCGCGCTCCCGCTGCGCGCGCGCCTGCCGCACGGGACATTCCTGACCGTCAACGCCAGCCCCACCTCGCTCTGCGACCCCGAGGTCATGCGCACCCTGCTGCAGGTCGATCTCACGGGGGTCGTCGTGGAGATCACCGAGCACAGCGAATGCGCACCCGCGGACCTGGTGGAACCACTCGCCAGACTGCGCGCGCGAGGCGCCAAGATCGCCCTCGACGACGTCGGGACCGGTCACTCCGGTCTGTTGCGCATGGCGGTGGCCCGCCCCGAGATGGTGAAGGTGGACCTCCAACTCGTGCGCGGGCTCGAATCCGATCTCGTCAAGCGATCCCTCGTGCAGTTCCTGGGGGAGTGCGCCGCCCGCCTCGACGCCTGGATCGTCGCCGAAGGCGTCGAGACCGCCGCCGAGCTGGACGTGTTGCGCGGCATGGGAGTGCCGCTCGTCCAGGGGTTCCTGCTGGCCCGGCCCGCCGCGGGCTTTGCCCAGTTGGACGCCCCCGCCCGGGATCTCCTGCGTGAGGCAACCCCGGTGCGGGTCGAGGACGCACCCCGCCGCTCGCGCGATCTGACCCGGCGCACCCCGACCGCCCGCTCCATCTCCGGGGCGCTGCGCAGGGTAGTGCAATCCTCGGCGCCCGTGGTGGTCGTGGACGCCGAGGACGTCCCGCGGGTGATGGTCCTGCCGGGTCAGGGACGCGGGCAACGGCCCCGGGTGCAACCTGTGGAGGTGACGCTCGCGCCCGAGACGACCGTCTCCGACGCGGCGACCCGGGCCGTGGCCCGCAGCCCCGCGGTGCGTTTCGATCCGTTGGTGTGCACCGACGCGAGCGGTCGCTACGTGGGTCTGGTCGGGGTCGAGGACATGATCATGGATCTGGCTCGCGGACCCGTCGACGTGCGTCCTCGCTGGGCGCACCGGGGACGGCCATGGGCCGCGACGGGCGAGCGGCACATCGGTGGCGACATCCAGGTGCCGGTGCCCACCGGGATCGCCTCGTGAAAGCCTTCCGTTGTGGCGACGTGGTGCCGGGCTGCCACTACGAGTTCCTGGGCGTCGATCGTGACGACGTCCTCCAGCAGGTGGCCGAGCACGCCCGAGGTGATCACGACCTGACGATCGACATGACCGTCGTGCACGCCGTCGAGGCGCGTCTACGCGAGGTCTGAACCGTCACCGCCGCTCACCCGGCCAGCCGTGGTGGGAAACCTCCGGTCGCGACCGGTCCCCACCGCTGCGGGGTGACCCGGAGCAGGCTCTTGCCCTGCGTCGTCATCGCGGCGCGGTACTCCTCCCAGTCCGGGTGCTCCCCGGAGATGCTGCGGTAGTAGTCCACCAGCGGTTCGAGCGCCGCCGGGAGGTCCAGGACCTCGACACTGCCGTCGACCTGCACCCAGGCGCCGCCGAAGTCGTCGGAGAGCACCAGCACACTGGCCCGTTCGTCCCGGCGGGCGTTGGCGGTCTTGGCCCGTTCGGGATAGGTCGAGATCACGATCCGGCCCTGCGCGTCCACGCCCGCCGTCACGGGGGACATCTGAGGGGACCCGTCGGCGCGGTGCGTCAGGAGCACCACGTGGTGCCGGGTGCGGACGAAGTCGAGGAGGGCGTCGCGCTCGACGCGCTGGTTCGTGGCGATGGTGGGACTCACGGACAGGACCGTACTCGTGAGCCCACCCGGGTCGCGCACGCTGCCGCAGGGGTTCGCGGTCCTGCGACCAGGGGGTTGCGCCCCCCGGATGGTTACGCTCTGATGGGGTGCGCTCACGATGGAATGCTCACCTGGAGGAGTTCGTGCAGGTCACCGACAGCACCACCGACCAGGAACGACCGACTCTCGGCACGGGGCTCAAACCCCGCCACATCACCATGATCTCGATCGCCGGTGTCATCGGTGCGGGGTTGTTCGTCGGTTCCTCCAGTGCGATCGCGGAAGCCGGACCGGGTGTCCTGATCTCCTATGCCCTCGCCGGGACCCTCGTGGTGCTCGTCATGCGCATGCTGGGGGAGATGGCGACGGCCGACCCCGACACGGGTTCGTTCTCGACCTACGCCGACCGGGCCCTGGGACGGTGGGCGGGTTTCAGCGTCGGGTGGCTGTACTGGTGGTTCTGGGTCCTCGTCATCCCCGTCGAGGCGACCGCCGCGGCCACCATTCTCAACGACTGGACCGGTGCGCCGCAGTGGGTGTGGGCGCTGCTGGTCACCCTCGCCCTGACGGCCTCCAACCTGGCCAGCGTGGGTGGCTTCGGGGAGTTCGAGTTCTGGTTCGCCACCATCAAGGTCATCGCGATCCTCGCCTTCGTCGTCGTCGGGGTGCTCGCGATCCTGGGTGTGCTGCCCGGAAGCGACGTCAGCGGGACCCCCGGGTTCTCGCTCACGGGGCAGGCGGGGGGTTTCCTGCCCAACGGGGTGTCGGCCGTCCTGACCGGGATGCTGCTGACGATGTTCAGTTTCATGGGCACCGAGATTGTCACGATTGCGGCCGCGGAGTCCCCCGACCCGGAGAAGGGCGTGCGCCGGGCCGTGAACTCGGTCATCGCCCGGATCGGGTTGTTCTACCTCGGTTCGATCTTCGTCGTCGTCGCCCTGGTGCCCTGGAACTCCAGCCAACTCGCGGACGACGGTTCCTACCAGTCGACGTTGCAGGCGATCGGTATCCCGCACGCGGGTGCGGTCATGGACGTGGTCATCCTCACGGCCGTCGCCAGCTGCCTGAACTCCGCTCTCTACACCGCATCGAGGATGGTCTTCTCGTTGTCGCGGCGAGGGGATGCTCCCGGGTGGATCTCCACGGTCTCGCGGCGCGGGGTGCCCTACCCCGCCATCCTCGCCTCCACCGCGGTCGGTTTCCTCGCCGTCATCGGCAACTACCTGCTTCCCGGGAAGATCTTCGGGTACCTGCTGGCGACCAGTGGTGCCCTGGCCCTCGTCGTGTACGGGTTCATCGCGCTCAGCCAGATCGCCATCCGTCGTCAGCTCGACGCCGAGGGAGAGCGTCCCGTGGTGCGGATGTGGCTCTTCCCCTGGCTCACCTTCGCGACCATCGCCTTCATCGCCGCCGTGCTCGTCCTGATGCTCGTGCTGCCGGGGCAGCGCGTCGAGCTCGGACTCTCCGCGGTCCTGAGCGCCGCGGTGATCGCGGTCGGTGTCGTCCGCAGCCGCCGACGGGTGCCCGCGACGTGATGCAGCCCCCCGCCCGCCCCGGTCCCGGCCAGGAATCCGTCTGGGACTACCCCCGTCCACCGCGCCTCGAAGCGGCGCGCCGCCGGGTCCGCATCAGCGCAGGCAGCGGCGCGGACGCCGTCGTCCTCGCCGACGTCGACCCCGCCGCTGCTCTGGCCTGGCGGGTGCTCGAGACCAGCCACCCACCCACGTACTACGTCGCCCGCGACGCCCTCGACGCCCGCCTCCTCGCCCCCGCGCAGGGGAGCAGCTGGTGCGAGTTCAAGGGACGCGCCGACTACGTCGACGTCCTCGACGCCGACGGACACCTCCTGGTCGCGCAGGCCGGCTGGACCTACCCACGCCCGACGCCGGACTACGCCGCCCTCGCCGGCGCCGTGGCCTTCTACCCCGGGCGCGTGCAGTGCCTCCTCGACGACGAAGCGGTCTGCACCCAGGCGGGCGGTTTCTACGGCGGCTGGATCACCGCGGACCTCATCGGCCCCTTCAAGGGGGAGGCGGGAACCCTCGGCTGGTGACCACAGCCGGGGCCTGGCGGACGCCTCGGGTGCGGGCGAGCACGTCACACCGCGGTCCGCGACGCCGTGCCCGCGTGCAGGGGACGTAACGTCACGGGCATGAGGTCACCAGCATGAGCATGGAGTACGCCGCCCGTTCCTCGATGTGGCGCGCCATGTCCGCACAGCAGCAGCGGCGCTTCTCCCGCGCCACCGTGCGGCGGGTGCTGGGACTGGCCCGCGAGCGGCGCGGATCACTGGCTGCCTTCGTGGCGCTCTCGATCGTCCTCGCGGTGCTCGCGGTCGCCACCCCCGTCCTCGCCGGGCGGGCCATCGAGGCCGTCACCGCGCGCGACTCCCAGCTCGTGGTCCGCCTCGCCCTCTTCATCGCCGCGGTCGCCGTCGCCGAGGCGGGGCTCGGCCTGGTGGTGCGGTGGCTGTCCTCGACGCTGGGGGAGAACCTCATCCTCGACCTGCGGACCGCGGTGTTCGATCACGTCCAGCGGATGCCCGTGGCGTTCTTCACCCGCACCCGCACCGGTGCCCTCGTGAGCCGGTTGAACAACGACGTCCTGGGAGCGCAGCGGGCGTTCAGCGACACGCTGTCCGGAATCGTGAGCAACATCGTCGCCGTCGTGCTCACCGCCGCCGTCATGATCGGCATCTCCTGGCGGATCACGCTCCTGGCGCTCGTGCTGCTCCCGATCTTCGTCCTGCCTGCGCGCCGCATGGGTTCGCGGTTGGCCAGCCTGTCGCGCGACGGTGCGCAACTGAACGCAGCGATGGTCAACCAGACCACCGAACGCTTCTCCGCTCCCGGGGCGACGCTGGTCAAACTCTTCGGACGCCCGGAGGACGAATCGCGCTCCTTCGCCGCCGCCGCCCGGCGGGTCCGTGACATCGGGGTACGCAGCGCGATGCTGCAGTCGGTGTTCGTGACCGCGTTGACCTTCGTCTCCGCGTTGGCGTTGGCGTTGGTGTACGGGGTCGGCGGGCTCGCCGCCATCGCGGGAACGCTCGACGCGGGCAGCATCGTGGCCCTCGCGCTGCTGCTCACGCGGTTGTACGCCCCGTTGACGGCGCTGGCCAGCGCCCGGGTCGACGTCTCGAGCGCGCTGGTGAGTTTCGAACGGGTCTTCGAGGTCCTCGACCTCGTCCCGTTGGTCCGTGAGCGTGCGGGGGCGCGCGACGTCCCCGACGGTCCGCTCACCGTGGAGTTCGACGCCGTCGACTTCACCTACCCCTCCGCCGAGGACGTCTCCCTGGCCTCGCTGGAGGACGTCGCCGTGCTCGACGCGCGCGGCGGGGTCCCCGTCGTACGCGACGTGTCGTTCCGGATCGAACCCGGGCAGGTCGTCGCGCTCGTCGGGTCCTCCGGGGCGGGGAAGTCGACCCTCGCGCAGTTGCTGGCCCGCCTCTACGACGTGTCCGGTGGGGCGGTGCGCCTCGGGGGCATCGACGTGCGCGACCTCAGCTTCGCAGCGATCCGACGCAGTGTCGGGGTGGTCACCCAGGACGGGCACATGTTCCACGAGTCCCTGCGCTCCAACCTGCGGTTGGCGAAACCCGACGCCAGCGACGGGGAACTCCTCGACGCGTTGCAGCGTGCCCGCCTCGCCGAGGTGGTGGCGGCACTGCCCGAGGGCCTGGACACGGTCGTGGGGGAGCGCGGCTACCGCTTCTCCGGGGGTGAGCGGCAGCGGCTCACGATCGCGCGGTTGTTACTGGCCCAACCGCGTGTCGTCGTCCTCGACGAGGCAACGGCCTCCCTGGACTCACGTTCGGAGGCCGCGGTCCAGGCCGCCCTCGACGAGGCGCTCGCCGGGCGCACGGCGCTGGTCATCGCCCACCGGCTCTCCACCATCCGCAACGCCGACGTGATCCTCGTCCTGGAGGCGGGGCGAGTGGTGGAACGTGGCACCCACGAGCAACTCATCGCCCACAGCGGGCGCTACGCGCAACTGCACCACACGCAGTTCGCGCTGGACTGAGGCGCAGCCGCCCGCTCGGGTGAACGGCACTCACCCGGACGCAGTACCGGGTCGCGCAAGTGTCGGACAGTGACCCGGGTCGGCTGCTGCACTGGGGCCGTGTCCCTCCCACACCCCTATCCGCCCGCACCAGTGGGGCCCCGGCCCCCGCGCCCGCCGCGCTCGACCGGGCTCGCGGTGGCGTCCCTGGTCACCGGGATCCTGGCACTGCTCACGGCGCCGTGGGCGTGGCTGGTGCCGGTGGCGTTCCCGCTGGCGATCGCGGCCGTGGTCACGGCCACGATCGCTCTGGTCAGTCGCCGACCGGGGCGGGGGATGGCGGTCGCGGGGGTGGCGACGGGTGGTGTGGGTTTCCTGGCTGCGGTGCTGTCCGCGGTGCTGGTGCTCGGGTTCGGGTTCTACGAAGGTTGGCGGGAGGGTTACGACGACAGCTCCTCGGCGCCCCTGGACGAACAGGGCATCGAGGGCGATGTCGACGCCTTCGGTTCATCCGTCGACCTCGACGCGTGGAGCGTGACCGTCCAGGACGTGCGCACCGGTGTCGACGCGGAGATCGCGGGGGCCGACGAGACCAACGCCCCAGCTCACGGTGACTACGTCCTCGTCGACATCGACGCCATCTACACCGGGGAAGGTCGTGGGGACGCCTACGAGGAGCTCTACGGCTACCTCTGGGGTGGCGACGGCACCTGGTACGACGCGTTGGACTGCGAGGCCACCGTCCCGCGTGATCCGCGCGACCTC